>CALRJJ020000055.1:0-13252 GCA_943367505.1 Flavobacterium psychrophilum
CCATCGTGAGCTGCTGGTGAAACAGCGTTCCGTCTTTACGCAACCCTAGTAGTTCGACTTCAGCCTTGCCAGTCTCCAACATGGCCTTGTAGCAGCGCTGCCATTTGCCGTGGTCTTCGCCATAGATACAATCTTCAGCCGAAGCCAGAATCAACTCTTCTACTGCGTAACCATACAAGTCAGCATAAGATTTGTTGACAGAAAGATAGCGATTATCACTATCGATTTTAGCAATGCCTTCCACAGCATTCTTCATGGCAACGTTTATATCAAGAAGCTCTAGTTCAGCCGCTTTTCGATCAGTTATATCGTAAGCAACTGCATAAATGAGACCCTTATGGGCTGGAGTGGCACTCCAAAGCAGCCAGCAAATTGAGCCATCTTTACGAACATACCGGTTCTCAAAATTTACAACACTGGTTCCCTCAAGTAAGTCTTGGCGCTTCTCGCCAGTCTTCTCCAAATCATCGGGGTGAATGAACTCGCTAAAGGGGCGGCCCATCAATTCCTCAATGCTATAACCAAGCTTCTCGCTCCAGGCTGAATTGATGCGCTTGAAGTAACCATCCTCAGAGGCAATACAGAACAAGTCATGGGACAAGTTGAAATAAATATTGGCTTCATTCAGCTCTTTGGTGCGTTCAATTACCTTATGCTCAAGATCGGCCTGAGCGGCCTTCAATTCGTCTTCTGCACCTTTCAACTGAGTAACGTCAGAACAAAATGCAATGATGCCTTGAATCACTCCATTTTCATCGCGATAAGGCATTTTGTCAGTATGGAGCCAACGCACAGAGCCATCACCCCGGCGAACAATTTCGACAATACCGAGCTTGGGCTTACCGGAGTTTATAACTTCTAAATCTGCCTGAAAGTACTCATCTGCCTCATCTGGATAAAGCTCTGCCGTTGACTTACCTTCAAGATCCGAAGCGGAAACGCCGAGGGTGTCACAGACAGCCTTGTTGACTTTAACGATACGGTTATTTAGATCTTTGTACCAAACCATAGAAGGCATTGAATCAAGAATTACCTGCTCATGGGCCCGTTGCAAGCCCAGCAGGTCCTGCGCTCGCCGCCTCTCAAAGACAACTGAAAGGTGAGTACCAATCTCTTCGATAGCGTTGAGAAAATACTTATCGGGGGCAGCACGCCGCACTCCAAAGAATTCGAACACAGCCAGAAGTCGCTGCCCGTTGCGCACAGGAAAAGCAAAGCCTGAATGAATTGCCGGAAGTGTGAGTAGGCCCCGCTGCTCAACGGCGATATTGTCGATAAATACTGGCGTATTTTCATTGGCGGCTTTACCTGGCAAGCCCTCACCCAATTGCAGGTGGCAAGCCAGACTTTGTTGACGAAAAGCAGTGGCCGGCAAAGAAGAATAGAAAGCGATATCAGAACATTGCAGAGCGTCGCCATCATCGCTGGGATACCAGGCCTGGCCTATTTGCCAATTGGTCAACTGACAAATTCTTGAGATGCAATGCAAACTAATATCATCAATGCGCTCAAGCTCACTGGCCTCGGCAATAACCTCGACCACCAGAGCCAAAGCCTCTTCTATGCGGCGCCGTTCACTAACGTCGTAGCTAATACCGCGCATGGTTTTAGGCTCAAGGCCCTCAAAATCGACATTGACTCGGTCAGAAAGCCAAATATATTGGCCATCGGCACACTTCATCCGGTAAATCACTTCATAGTGACAATTCTCACGGGTGACACTATCCTTGGCGCGCTGCACCTTGGGTAAATCTTCTGGATGGCAAATACTGGCAAAAAGTGTTGGGTCATCCATCCACTTTTCAACGGGGTAACCAAGCAAAGACACAGCATGTTGTGAAACAAAATGTATTTTTGATGTCTTGAAATCTGCTTCCCAAATAATTGCTTCAACTGAATTGAGAAGGGTCTCGAATTTAAGACTACTGTCATTCATCGGACATAATATCCATCATTTAAGATACTTCAGGAAGCTATTCAATACTAAGATGATAGCTGACTACACTATTATAGAGTTGCTATTAAGCGTAAATTGCTGATTTAACGTACGGGAGACTCTATGGCAGACGCTCGCACCAGAGTGCTGGTACTGCTCCTAGCCTATTTTGCTGTAAGGCTACCCTGGCTCTTTTTAGTGCCAATGAAAGAAGCGCCAGATGAATACGCCCATTTTTGGATTCTGCGCTTTCTCACTGAGCATCTAAGACTGCCAGAAGCGGCAGAAGTCTTGGCTGGCGGCCCCTCGGCAGTCTACGGCTCTTATCCGCCCTTTGGCTATATTCCCCACGTTCTCACTTCGCTAATTGGCGCCAAGCTTGCCCCAACTGTCGATATTTCACTCTGCTCGCGCTTCGGCAGCCTCCTTGTCGGCGCCACCCTGATACCCTGCGCCGACTATTTTGGCCAGTTGCTATTTAGCCGCTCGCGCCTGTTTGCCTTAGCTCTGCCCCTGCTAATTGTTTTCCATCCACAGCTAGTCTTCGTCAACGCCTACGCCAATTGTGACACCACCACCGCCGCACTAGCAGCAGTGACCCTGGTGCTCTTAAGCAAAATCTTACTACAGGGCCTTCAGCTCAAGTACAGTTTGATTTTAGGCCTGGTGCTCGGCTGGCTAGCCCTGACCAAATATTCTGGCTACTCAATGTTTCCCACAGCGGCCCTGGCGATTCTACTGGCGGCCTGGTTGCATCGCACTAAGATTACAACCTTCCTTCTCAATTGCGCTGTTGTAGCCGCATCAGCTCTCGGCCTCAGTGTCTGGTGGTTCATTCGCAATGCCGCCATATTTGATGGCGACTACCTCGGCACTAAGACCATGTATCACACCTGGGCTGTCACTTTCAAAAGAGAATTAGTCTTTCATAAAAGCGCCTGGACATTTTTGAAAGACCACCGCTGGTGGCGCACCATTATATATTCGTACTGGGGCTATTTTGGCTACATGACCCAAGAAATGGCTCGGCCACTGTACATTGTCTATCAAAGCATTATGGCAGTAAGCATTGTCGCAGCACTGTCTCGGGTGCCAAAAGCAATAGCAGCAACTAAAGCACTAAGAGCAGTACCAAATGTCGTTTCTAGCATTAACCAAGACGCCGCACTTCCGGCAGTTTGGTTCACTCTCATTGCCAGCTTTGCCATTAACTTAGGGGCCATGGTTTATGCCTCAATGGCAAACTTTGGCCTGGCCCAGGGGCGCTATTTATTCCCCAACGAAATACCAATTATGGCCATGCTTCTAGGCGGTCTGTACCTTTTGCCACATGCATGGAGAAACAAAGCCGCAGCTATCTTCGTTGCTTTCAACACCGGTGCTTGCATTTATCAGTTCTTCAAGCTATCTAGCCTGCCTGGCTATGCGTTCAATTTCGTTAGGACTTATGTGCAGTGATTGGTTATCGCCGAATTCAGCGAAAGGCTACTTAAGCCCAATCATGACCGGTCCGACACCATAGCCATCAAGACGATCGCTTCTGCCGCTGAGAAATTCTTCCACTGGATCGCGGATTTCCAAATAGATGGCAATGCCGCCAAATAGACCCACCGCCATGGCCATGGCCCAAAACGCTGATCTCTCGTGGGTTAGAAGGTAACGTCTGAATTTATCGCGCATAGATGGTTCACCAATTACTCTAGAGAAACAAGTAAGAACTCTATCTGACGGGCCTATCTTGCCGCCCTTCTTCACTATCATACAGTTCAGCGCTTGCTCTAGGACAGAACCGCCAAGACCTGCCGCATAAAGCAATCTGCAAAGGTGGTATAAGCTCGAGAAGAGGAGTACCGCCCATGAGCAAATCAACAATTTCAAGACTAGAAGCAATCCCCCAGGGCTGGTGGCTATCGGGCAGCCATCCAGCAGAATACACCGCTGGAATAGACAAAACACAAGCTCATAGCGGCTCACAATGCGCTGCCCTTGTTAATCGAGTAGATGCGCCCTCAGCTAAGGGCTTTGCCACTCTTATGCAGGTTGTTTCAGCCAGCAATTACGCAGGCAAGAGAGTAAGATGCAGACGAAACGTGCCATCGGTGCCTACCAATCTCAGTTTTGATGAAAGCTGAATAAAATGCTGCAATCGCCGGGTCAGATACTACTTATCTAACTTCAAACTCTTGAACATGTTTGCTTCCAGTTCAGCGCTAGCAGCCTCGCGGTCTAACATGACCGACCCGTCTTTACCCAGCATAAGATGACGTGCTTTGTGCCCTTTTTGCACCATCTCGTCGATACTACGTCTGATCTCGACTTGCGTCTCAGCGCTAAAAGCCTTTATTTCCGACTCTTCAATCATTTTGCCAATTCCTTGCCTAGACGCCCTGTAACTTGCCAATTCAACAACATTATTGGTCCCGAAATCTCGAAAAACATTCCGACCAGATACTGGTGCAAAATCCACCATCTTATTAACCGGTCCCAAGCGATTTGTCATACTCCCTAATTCTTGCATAGCAGCCTTACCAGGTATAGATGCAGATGACGGTGAAAAAAGCCCGGGCCTAACCGCAAAACCGGCCGCCAAAGAGGTCATAAAAACACCATCTCTAATGTAGGCTTGAGAATTGTCTACACCAGTGGAACCCAAAGAACGCATAAACACATCTGATGCAGCGGCGCCAGTTGCTCCGATTGCAACGAACTTGCCTAAAGCACCAAATGAGCCTGGCATTCTGGCAGTCAGTCCAATAGCAAATCCAGCACCGCCAGCCACGCCTACAGACATGTCAGAAAGTTTGTCTTGAATTTTGGCAAACGTACCTGCCCCTTTCATACGGGTATCATCAACTTCACCCTGAAAGGCTTGCACCGCTGTCGGTGCCTCGTGCGCTTTTTCTCTATCAACTTCACGGACCATCACTAACTCCTAATACTACAAAAACTACCTTACAGCCACCAATGCTCGGCGCTCCATATTGCTCTTAACTAGCCGTGGAGCCTCTCCACGAGGTACGTTCATATCATGATGCGTGTAGCCATCTATCAAACCAGGGCGAGCGATCAGAGACTCAAAAGCTTCCTGCGGTTTAGTTCCAGTCTCATGTGCAAACTTCGGATTTACCCACTGCCCCACGCTACCGTCTTGCGGAAATGCACGGTCGAATACCCTTCTAGCCGAAACCTCATGAGGCAAATCAGCTAGATGCAAATTGACTGAATAGCCAAGGCCTTTAGCAGCCTCAATTAAGGGCACTAGACGCTCAGCATTTGCACCTAATTTCGGCACTACGATATTGTCGCCGTTCTTCAAGGCGTTGACCAATACCTGATGAGCTACCTGAGACGATGCTTCGTGCACAGCCTCAGCACCCAAACCATCCATATAGCCCCTAATATCTGGTTTGACAGCATCCGCATCGACCACCAGGGAACCGTTTTCTTTGGCCAATGGATCTACTAAATTGCTAGATTTACCTGAACCAGGCGGTCCGACCACAAGATCCAGCCTGCGATCCTTCACGGCCGCGCCTTCGCCATAATGTTTGCTAGTTAAGTCCGCTAGTTCCTTTTCACTCAAATCTGTCACTGGCAATGATTTCTGAGTCTCAATCATGTCCTCCATCTTCTGCATTTCATGAGGCGACAGTATGTTACTTAACGGATTCTCGGGCCTCTTGTCACCGATAGACTCGCTCTGCTCAGGCGCCGCTGTCCGGTCAGAAGACACTGCCCCTAAGCCAGCGCCATCACTGCCAACAGGTGGCAATCCCGATGTAGACCGGTCCCCACTTGCATTGACGCTAGCACCTAAGCCAACATCTCCAGAAGATGCGCTTGCCGGAGGAACACCTTGAGACCCTTCCATGTTGTGGTATGCACTAGCCTGAATGTCACCCTTAGCCGAGGCAGCAGCTTGGTTTTCAGAAGCAGTAGCAACCGGTGAATAGGCACGGCCCATGGCGGTCTCCCCGGATACCGCATTGGCACTACTCCCGACCGCTGCTTGATCACCAGCACTGGCAGCACCACCTAAATTGGCGGATGCCGAATTCATTCCAGCTTGAATCTGCTGGTCTCCAGAAGGGCGACTGGTAGAGGCTGCCCCATAGCCAATACTAGATTGGTCGCCAGAAACACTTACGGGTGAACCCATTGCGTCGCCAGAAGACTGGGTAGTCGCGCCACCAGCTGCAGCAGTTCTATCTCCACCTGAACTGTAAGCTGACATACCAGACTGCTCGCTAATGGAACCTGACTGAGCCATGTCACCAGTGTATGGCCTACCGGATGCCGCTCCACTAGCAGCACCATCACCGCTGAGCGATATACCGGAGTTTCCACTACCCGCGCCAACGGAGCTGGGCGAGATACTGGTGTCTCCAATACCCGCTCCACTACCGGCGCCAACGGAGCTGGGCGAGATACTGGAGTCTCCACTGCCCGCTGCATCGGCTTTAGGAGGTAAACCGGGGTCTCCACCATCCTTGGAACCAGCAGGGTTTCCAGCAAGGTACTCTGATTCAACCTTAGGGACAGAACTGGCAGTATCGCCAGTCGAACCCTTCATACCATCATGTCCGGCCCCACTAGACTTGTATAAGTCGGCAGTATTGAAACTTGGGAATTCACCCGCCCCGACATCAGACTTAGCAGCAGCGGTTTTACCGTCATTGCCCAATTGACTTACGCCCTGATAAAGCGATTGCATGTCAAAATTTTCGTTCGACTTCGGGGGCGATTCCTGACGCTCGATATTATTTTCTAACTGATTGTCGGCCATGGTAAGAAAATTTCCAACGACTATGCAACAACCATAAGAGAAGTCACGTGAAATTGTTGTGAGTGCAAAGCCAGGCATTGGTCATTCAGCAAGCATGCGCAAACTAAAAAGAGCACTGGAACAGCCACCAGCATTGGCAACTCAAGACACCAACTTAAAAGTCGAAATGCCATTGTTCTTTGTCACTTGAATCTGCACGGGGAACATCTCACGTACATCAGCAATGTGAGTAATCACAAGCACCCGAGAAAAATCTGTCTGAATCAAGCGAATGGCCTTCACTAGCCGCTCGCGGCTGCCGTCATCTTGCGAGCCAAAGCCTTCATCAATGATTAGAGTCTCTAGCTTTGCCCCAGCTCTTCGAGCGAGCAAGCGCGACAAAGCAATCCGCAAAGCAAAGTTGACCTTGAAAGCTTCGCCACCAGAATATAGTTCATAACTGCGGGTGCCAACTTCATCACCAATAACTAGATCAAGAGTCTCAGCCATGGTGCCAGACTTGGTCTTGGTCTGTGTAATCAAAGCAATATGCATCTTATTGTCAGTCAAGCGACTAAGTATGCGATTGGCTTCATTTTCAATTTCAGGAATAGCATTCTCGATAATGACTGCCTGAATGCCTTTCTTACCAAACACTTCAACTAGATAGGCATAGTCGTCCATCTCTTCGCGCAAAAGATTCATCTCTTGCAAGCGCGCGGCCAAGCGCGTCAGTTCGTCAGAAAGAGCATGGCTGCGCGATGAGAGCACCGCCACTTTGCGCCCTGACTCTTCTTTGAAGCCGCGTACTTCATCTAAAGAGGGCTTGAGCCCAGCTAGCGTTTTCTCAACCAAATCTAAGTCTTTTAGTTGACTCCTCAGTTGCAGCTGCTCAGTATCAACTTTGGCAATTTGAGCTTGCTTACTTAAATATTCGCCCTGTAAGACCCCTAGCTGCTCGTCCAAGGCTGGCAATTCAGCCATAGCACGACTGAGGTCACGGGATTTTTCCGTGGCAACGAACAGCTCTGACAGCCTTTGCTTAAGGCGAGCATGTTCATTGCGATCATAAGAAAAAGTAGTGAGTTTCTGCAGCACTTCTTTTAACTCGAGGCGAATAGCCTGACCGTATAATTCTCCACTCAACTCAGAGGCTATCTCTTCAATTGCTTTTTTCAGCTCAGGAATCTTGGCATTTACTTTGGCTAACTCTTCTGTGTCTTTGGCTAGCTGCTGGTGCTTGCCTTCAATATGCCTCTTCAAGCGAATCTGCGATTGCAGTGAAACATAGACAGCGGGGTCAAACTCTAACTTGTGCAATTCAGCTTTGACGGCCACTAAGCTCTCGCGCTCAACTTGAGCAAAGTTATTTTGCGCTAGCTTTTCAGCGAGCTGTGCTTCAGCCAAATTGAGCTTTTGCTCACTGTCGCTGGCTCGAAGTAAGGCCTGTTGCCGTTCGTTATATTGACCAATGCGCTTATCTAAGTCTTTGCGACCTTCAAGCTCTTTGCGCATTTCAACATAGCGCACTCTCAACTCAGCCCTTTGATCGTTCAACTTCTCTTTTTGCACATCCAGTTGATTGATCTCCTGATCCATCTCTTCATTGTGCTTCAAATAACGCTCTATTACAGCGGCTCTATCAACAATCGGTGCCGAGCAGAGAGGGCAAATAGATGAGTGTTCGTGCTCTTTTAGCTCTTTGATTTTCTCTAGATTTTCTCTTTGCCTGCCTCTGATTTCTTCAGCCTTAATTGCCAGGCTCTCCAGATCAGACTTAATAGCAATGCCAGTTTTTTCCACCAGTTCAAACTCAGCTTCTAAGCGCTCAAGGCGCTCCTTGAGCTGATCCAACTCAGCACCCTCGGCCACCAGGCTGGCCTGCGATTGAGTCAGGGCCGCTAGCTCTTTAATAGCGCCCTGCTTTTGGCCAAGCTCTGCTTCTAAGCGAATTTTTGCTTCTTGGATTGTCGAAGTAAGCTCGCTGACACGGTTAGCTAGCTGACTATGAGCTTCTTGTTTTTGCGACAAGACTGCTTCACTTTCAAGCAATTGGCGAAATTCTAGATATTGCGACTTTATTTTTTCACTGTCTTCAGTGTCACGCAGCAAGCGCTCGCGGCTTTTGACGAGCTCACGATTCTCCACTTCTAGGCCTTCCAATTTAACTTCTAGGCGACTGCGCAGAGTAGCTAATTGACCGGTAAGTTCCAGTTTTTTGTCGCTGAGGTCTTGCACTTCAAGAAAGACACTGTCTAACTTTTCAACAGCCGCCCTTACCTGATTGAACTCTGTCAGTTGAGCTTCAATATCTGAACTCTCACCAATCAATTCGCCCAGCGATTTTTTCTTTTGTTCAATCGAAAGCTTCTGATCGTCAATGCGCTTCAAGGCATGATTAAGCTCCACAAGCTGCTTCTCGTTAGAAGATATAGTTACTTCAGTGAGTTTGAACTGCTGCAATTGAGCAGTGACTTCTTCAACTTGCTGTTCTATATCGCGGGCTACGAGAACTAAATCATCATATTCAATTTGAGAAGCACAAAGCTCAGTGTGCACCTGGGCAAACTCAGCTTCTACTTGCCTTGCCCCCGCTAGACTTCCTTCCAAAAATTCAATTTGCGCTTTGACACCGCGCAGTCTTTCGCGGGCTTCTTCTTGCAGGCGGTCGAAGTAAGAAAGGCCAAGAATTTCAGCTAATACCTGCTTGCGCTCAGAAGGCAGGCGGGTAGTAAATTCTTCGGCTCTGCCCTGTTTCAGATAAGCACTATTGATAAAAGTATCGTAGTCCATGCGCAAAAGATCGCATATGTGTTTGCCAGTCTCTTTCATACTGGCGGCTGTCAAACTATTCCAACGCAAGTCACCAGCCTGATCAGCTATTTGAAATTCGAGAGTGCCTTTAGAGGTGCCCTTGCCGCCAGCCTTACCCACTTGTTTCTGGCGAGAGCGGCGCACGCGATAAAGCTGGCCTTCATGGCTGAAAACTATTTCTACCCACATTTCTTTTTCGCCCAGGCGAACTAACTCGTCTGAGCTTCCCCTGGCCTCTTCCCAGATAGCCCAGGTGACAGCATCAAGAATGGCAGACTTACCAGCTCCATTTAGACCAGTCAAGCAAGCCACAGCAATGCCATTGAGGTCAAGAGTTGAGTCGGCATAACTCATAAAATTATGGAGGTGAACAGAGTTGAGAATCATCGCATTCTTACTGGCAGAGCTCTAAGCTTATCAGCCCAGAGCTGAAAAGCGGCTAAGACTGGTAGATATAGTTCTATACTTACGACTGTTTGTGGCTATGAATGAACCATTGAGCAAAAACTTAGAGTCTTTTAGTCGAGACTTTGCCGTAGCGTGCTTCAGCGCCTTCAGTTGCAGCTTAGTTTCGCTTAGCCTTGAGCTGGTGCTGGCAAAGATAGCCGTGGTAAGCCTTGGCAGCACGGCAATGGCCTCGACCATAACCATTACTATTTATCTATTTGGTCTCACTTTCGGCGCCTTATGGGCTCAGAATTGCCAGCACCGGGGCAGTTTATTGAAAGCTGCGGCCACAACGCTTGCAGCCGTGCCAGTGCTTTTCATTGCCCTGATGGGCTTTCTTAACAGCAATACTTTGTCAAGTCATCTGGTTTTGCTGTTTTTGACTTTAGCTCTGCTCTTACCGTCAACCAGCTCAGCGGCGCTAGTAAGCCTATTAGCAACTCGACAAAAGACCCAATGGAGTAATTACATCTATCTGGCAGCGAACCTGGGGGCATTCGCTGGGGCTCTAGCAACAGGCTTCTTTATATTGCCTAATTTGGGCCTGAGCGGCAGCCTCATGACCCTGGCCATACTCATGGCCCCAACCGCCATCTACAGCTGGTTATCGCAAGGCAAAGCAAAAGACCAAAGAGACGACCAATTGGCCAATCCGGTAGAAGACTCTGCTTTGCTGTTAACGGCCCCAAGCAAATCAGCCTATCTAATTCTTTTCGCTACCGCTCTTGTAATGACTGTCCTTGAATGCGCCTGGCTGAGGCTATCGTCACTTTTGTTAGGTTCGGCTAGTCTAACCTTCGCCGGCACACTAGCCGCCATCATCGCCGGGCTGGCCATCGGCAACTTTATGGCAATAAAGCTGAGTAAAAACAAAAGTGATTTAAAAATATTGCCGGCTGCGGCCCTAACTTTGACCACTCTGCCCTGCTTACTATCGCTCAAATCAATTGCTGCCCTGCCCATAATATTTCAAAATCTGCGCATTTTCTTTCAACTTGGTCAATTCGAAAATAGCAATTTTCTAGCCCTGCCGCAGCTCCTAGCCACCGCCGTCTTGGTCGTACCCACATGCATTGGACTCGGTCTAATTTATCCTATTTATACAAGCGGCTTAAGCGGCCCGGCATGGCGCCGGGCCTATACAATTTCAGCGGCTGGTGCCATCGCTGGGCCAGCATTATTTCTAGCGATGCTGCCTCTTTGTTCTTTGGTAGTTGTAGTAAAAATCTGCATAGCTTTATTAGCACTACTTACTATTACAGAAGCTTTGTCGTTGAGAAAACGCTTCAAAGCGCTAGCTCTAGCCTGCTCATTTGGTGCCATTTTCGCCCTTGCCCTGATCACAATTAGCTCCGGGGTAAAAAGCAGCACAATGACAGCAGGCCTGGCATATCTGCCCGCAACCAAGGCGACTATTGAGCAAATAAAGAACGAACAAAAGTATCTTGATTTCAGATTTTATCGAGATGGCATGAACAGTACAATCTCAGTTGAAGAAAGTAAGTTAGCCAATATTCGCATACTAAAAAGCGACGGCAAGGTCGAAGCAACTATTCCCATTACTAAATCTGAGGCAGCCAGCGGCTCAGACCTGGCCACACAAACAATGCTATGCCTGCTACCCACCCTCATGCATGGAGGCAGCGATCTACGCTGCCTCATCATTGGCCTGGGCAGTGGCACCACCAGCAGTACCGCAAGCGAAAAAGAACAGGTTAAGACGATTGATGTTGTCGAAATAGAGCCTGCTGTTGTAGAAGCAGCCAAGTATTTTCAAAGTCAATTGCCAGCGAAACTAAATATTATTCGAAGCGATGCCAGAGCCCATTTAAAGAGTGCCGGGGCCTATGACCTGATCATTTCTCAGCCGTCAGAACCTTGGGTGGCTGGCAGTTCGGCTCTCTTTACAGTGGAGTTCTTTCGCCTCATGCGGCAGAAGCTTACTCAAGAGGGCCTGGCAACACAGTGGCTGCAACTTTATGGCTTGAGCAACCGAGAATTTCTTTGCGCCTTGAAAACGTTTACTACGGTATTTCCTGACACCCTAATTTTTCACCAAAAAGGTGCCGGTGAAATACTTTTAGTCGGTGCCAACAGCCCCAAGAGTCTGGCACAAATTGACAGCAATGCTTACAAGAGAGCTTTTCTCAGTGACAGCGGCCGTGCGGCAATGGCTAGAGCTGGTATCGACAGCTGGGAGACATTCAGAAATGACCATCTCTTTGTACTCAGCAAAGAAAAACCTTTGTCTGAAAGTTTATCCGCAAATCTCACTGACATTAGCCTCAACTCCGACGACAATTTGTTGCTTGAATATTCTAGCGGCCGCTATCTTGCCAACAAAGAAGGAGCAAGCGAAAAGCAATTGGCTGCCAACCTGGCAATTCTTGAGAACAAGAAAAATAATGCAACAATCGCATCATTTTCCCCAGATAAATTACCGAGCCCAGTAGCCCTTGAACAGGCACTAGAGCGGGACCCATCGGCCTATCTATTGCTCAACTTAAAGGGCAAGAGACTGCTACAAGAAAATCAGGCTGAGCTTGCCCTTCACTATCTAAATCGCTCAAAATCACTAAACCCTTCGATTGAAGAAACTAGAGAACTTCTTGCGTTGGCTTTGACATACTTGGGTAAAGTAGAAGAAGGACTCCAGGAAACCCAGGCAGCCCATCTAATAAATAACAAAAGCCCCATGCCCTATTTGATTGCCGCGTGCATATATCAAATTAAAGGCAACGGCGCGGAAGCTCGTTTAAACTTGAACAAAGCTAAACAAAACTGTCCAGAAAATGAGATACTAAACCAAATCGCAGCTTTGCAGTTCAATGCTACAGGAACCCTGAAGTCACTCCTGATTAGGCTTTCGCTAGCACTTTAGAACATTTAAAATTGAGTAGCCACTCACTTTTAAAGTGGTCCGGCCAAAGCCCTTGAATAGGTGCACAATGTCATTCAGACTTCTACTGATAGAAGACAGCCCGACACAACTAATAACCATATCTAAGACTCTTGAAGCCGAGGGATATACAGTTATAGAGGCTCGCAATGGAGCTGAGGGTCTAGCTCGCGCTTACAACGAGTTACCAGACTTAATCATTTCAGACGTAGTCATGACCGGTATCAACGGTTATCAGCTATGTCGCTTGGTTAAGAGTGACCCGGATCTTGCAGCCACTCCGGTTATTCTCCTAACAAAACTAGACGGCTCAGTTGATAGATTTTGGGGCTTTAAGTCCGGAGCAGATCGCTATATTCCCAAAGAACCTGGTTTCACAAGCTTGATCAAA
>CALRJJ020000056.1:0-13130 GCA_943367505.1 Flavobacterium psychrophilum
GAATTCACCACAGATGGGGCAATTGTCAAACAAGAGAAGCGCATGATGCGTTTGCAGGCCGAGCCCCCAGGTGAGTCGAGCGCTCCAGTGGGCCCCAATGACAAAGCCGAACTGGCGCCGTTGCCAACCTTGCAATGCGCTGAGGCCGGTGAGAAGAAATATAAAATTATGGATGGAACCACCGTGGTGTTCGATCCTCGTACCAAAGCCGAACCACCTCAAGTACTGGCTGACGGTGGTTTGATGTGTGCTCGCTTTGACAATCAATTTGCCTTTATCGATAAGACTGGCAGCCTTGGCATTCCTCGCCTGTTCGCTGAAGCTAAACCATTTGTTGGTGGCCGGGCCGCAGTCAAAGAAAATGGCAAGTGGGGTTTCATCAACAAGAAGGGTATTTTTGTTGTTCCACCAAAATATCTAGATGCTGGTTCATTTTTCGAAGGCCTGGCGCCTGTAAAGGTTCCTGTTGATGAACCGGCAAAGTAAGTCATCTTCAAGGCTGTAGACTTGCCAAAGCTTTTAACTTATCTTGTCGTTGCCTTCTTTTTGCTCAGCTTGACCGCCTGCAGTCAGAAGAATGTTATGCAGAGGCATACCATCAGCGCCGCTGTGGCTGTTCCTGTAACAGACTCAGTTATTCGCCGTCTAACTGACATAACCTCAAGCATTGATATTGTTGCCGATGGTGAATTCAACCCAGGCAATTACCAGATAAACAATATGCTGGTTAGCATTCAGCCCAATACAAGTTTCCACTTGAAGTTGGCTTTGCCAATCAAAGATCCTTCATCAATTTCGACAACTTTTGCTACTGGCTCTTTTGAGACCACTCAGCCGCTGTCAGTTAATAGCATTCCAGTGCCTAAGGCCATTGACTTGACTGAAGGAAAAGTAAGTGCCGAAATTGACTTCGTCCGAACTATCTCGGCTTTTCTCGTCGGTCTGCTTCAGGCCAGTGGTGAGAGTAGCGACTTGCGCGCAATGATTGAATCAATCCAGATTGAAAAGGCCACCCTTGCTCTGCGACCAGGTTCGGTTTTGAAGATGGCTGAGCGTGAAATTTGTATCGGCCCTAAGTCTAGTTTTAATTTCGAGAATGTTGTTGTCGATAGTGAGCTCAATTATCGTGGCCAGTGCCATGTCAATTTGAATTTTGCTAAGGGATGTCGATGGATTGGCAAGAAAGTCAATTGCGAGTTTGACGGTGGTGCTGTCGACTTACAGATGGTGGCAGCTAAGGAAAATGATGAATTGGTTCTGTCGCTAGATAAAGAACAGGCTGCCAGGCAAAAAGTGACACTACTCCCCTGTACCTTTAGCTTTGGCAAGAATAAGCGTTCGGTTGCGGTAAGTCGTTCAGTTTTAATCGATGTGCGTGACTTGAGTTGGCGTCATGGCCAAGGTGATGTTTATTCGAGTTTGCACATGCTTGGTTTGATGGATCTTAAGAACACTAGTCTAGATTTGAAAACAGATCGGCATGAGACCATTGCTCTCTTCCCTGATTCTGTTCATGCAAAACTTGAGATCACAGAAGACGAGAAAGGCAAAGAAACACACTTTGCCACCACCGGTTCTGCCCGTGCTTCAGAAGGGCAGATCACCATTGCTAAGAAAGCAACAAAGCTAATTCTCTATTTGGCAGAAGCAGTTATTGGCCCCGTTTCTTTTGATAAATCAGGTACCTTGCAGTTCATTCTTGAGAATGGAGTTGCTCGGCTTAAGCGTTTGGAATGGCGGGGAAAGAAAAGTAGATTTTCACTGGTTGCGGGCAGTACTTCTACTTTATCTGTGCCTGACGGCATGTTAATTGAGACTGCCGAGGGTACAGGCACGCGCCTGGTAATGCCCATTGCCGTTCGTCTGGGGGACGCCACTCTTAAGGGAGCTGGAGGCGATATTAAACTAAGCAATTTGACTGGTGAGATGAATGTCGAAGTCGATCGGGAAGTACAAATTAGCAGCAAACTCGATTTCTCTATTCCTGATTCTAAGCTCTTTTTAAATCAGCAAGCCGATGTAAAAGTGCGTGGTCTTGATCTACTTTCGTCTCAAGGTCAGACTGTTTTGAATTTGCGTAATTGCTCAGTGATTGTGCCTGAGCAGGCTATTATCGATGCCGTATTGAAGCAGATTCCGTCACACTTCCAGTTCGCTCTAGACAAGCAGTTGTCTGAGAATAAGAGATGGCGATACAAAAATGCCATTGCCCGTAGTGTCGTTATTGATAATTTTAAGGTCACCCAGATCGCTGCAGCCCCCCCTGACTTATTCAAGTTTGAGGCTGAGGCCGATGCTAAGCTTGATGGTACTGTGGAGAAAACAGCCTTAATTGGAGGTGGCTCTGGCCGTAGAGAGACAGACTCTTCTGTAGGCGAGAGCCCAGAAGTCGATGCGAAAATCGATAAAGAATCGGCAAAGTGGGAGACCAGGCCCTGGAGTTTGAGTGGTCACGTGGAAGGCTCCGGTAAGGTGAAATATCACTTCAAGCCCAGTGGCAAGGGCCTGAAAAGCCAATTAGTATACGATCTCGATCTCGATGTGCCGCTATCGGGAGACATTAATCTAGATTGGAGTAAGGTCGCTGGTGGCATCCTTAAATTTGCCGAACGCCGAGTGATTGTTAGCCACTTACGCAAAGTAACTGTACCCATAAAGTATCATGGGCAAATTGAATTGTTTGCCAAGAGCGACTCACTGTCTCGCAATTTCAATGTGGTTAAGCTTGTAGTTAAGCCCGTTAACAGTGATATGCAAATTGATTTTTCCGCCCAGGGAAATTTCTAGAACTTAAATGTGCGCTGCTTTGATCAGTCTCTTGTTTGCTACTAGAGGCCCGATTGCTTCGCCTAAGATCGGCATACGGGGAGAGTCTTCGTGCTCCTTCACCGCTTCTTTGTTGGCGTATAGTTCGGTTAGCCAGATGCAGTCAGCAATTAGTGAGCCATCGCTATCGAGAGGTTGTAGAACATCAAAGCGTAAGCAACCTTTTTCTTCCTTCAAGCTCCGCTCTGCATGGGCGCGAATAAGTTTCTCAAATTCAGCTTGCTTACCTGGATTTAGTTGAAATTCTACGATTATGGCAATCTCTGACACGATAACTCCTTGTGTTGATGTCTATGATTCTGAAATATGACTTTTTTGGCAGAGCTGTTCAGCCTGCGCCAATCTTGCGATCTGTGCGGCTAATTGTTCATCAATTATAAGGTTCTCTTCCTTGGTTTGATTTTCTTTAGTCATGGCTCGCTCAGCCGTCGATTTTATTTCGGCTAGGGAAAACACTACTTGAGCTTTGAATTTAGCTAGAAAGTCTCGCGTGGTTTTGCTAATTCGCTCTTGAAAGTCGGCCCTTAATCGACCGGAATTGCGACTCAGCTCAGCGCTGGCTGCAGTGAGAAAGCGACTGTGAATGATTGGCTTAGCTAATAGTGATGGTAGCATTAGTGGTAGTGATTCCACGGCCAAAGTGAAAGGGTCATCAACAGCATAGCGATGTCGACTATCGGTGGTTAGGGGCTCGACTTCAAAGTGCGCCGCTGCCTCGATACCAAGATGTTCTCTGCTGGCTTGGCTGATTTGTTCGACAATCAAATTTGCTCGTTCGGCAAACCTCATGGTTATGCGCTGAAAGCTTGCTGTTACGATTTCTTCTTCAACTGTTCGCCATTGGTCAAAAATGCTTTGCATTTGTTTAAAGAGCTGCTCACGCAGAGCTTTGATTAAACCAGCTTTGTCGAGATCTTTGTTGCTTTGATATGCTTCTTCAATAACTTCTACCAGGCCCGTTTTGTGTTCTTCGACAAACTTTTTTAAATCGTCTTCGATCTGGCGCAGCAGATTGGCTGTCTCGCCATTGATAATATACTCAGCGTCAGTTTGTTCTTGTTTAATTTTATCGGCAGCCAGCCCAAAATTTGTAATTGCTTGTCTTAGTAATTCTAGTGGTTGTTTTCTACTGTGCTGCTCAAGTTGCAGCAGTTGCTTGGTGCTCGCCACTTCTTTGCTTAGTCGAGCAGAAGAGGAGGCAATCAGAGTTTGGGCCTTGCCCTCGACGAGAAAGGTAAGTATGTCGTGTTCTAATACATCAAAGCCATCGCTAGTTTCTGCCACAGCATTATTTAGACGTTTATTTAGTGCCACTTTTGCTGAAATTGGATAGATTACCGGCTGGCATTCTATTTGGCAGGCAATAGTTTGTTTGAGAAAATTGAGCGATTGCTCTAACTCTTCCGGGCTTAAATGATCGATTTTATTTTGCACCAAAAAAGTTCTCGGGGCAAATTGGTGTACATCTTTGAGAAAAGCAAGTTCTAGCTGGCTAGCTGGTTGATCGGCGCTAAATAAAAATATGGCAGCGTCAATTTCAGGAAGATAGTCATAGGTCGTGGTGGTGTTGTGTTGGAAAGCCGAGCCTACTCCCGGCGTGTCAATCAGTCTCACTCCGTCCTTAAGCAGAGAGGCATTGTGTTCTATTTCTACAGTTGAGACTAATTTTTCGTTTTTGGGATTGCCGCTTTCGGTGACATAGTTGGGCAGTTCTTCTTTGGTTATTTCAATTGAGTGGTGATTTTGAAAACGTACTGCAATATGTGTCTTACTGCCATAGGCGATTATGGTGGCAATCGAAGTTAGGGGGATGACAGCCATTGGCAGGAGGTTGTCGCCAATTAAGGCATTGACTAGAGTTGACTTGCCGCGCTTGAATTCACCGACCACTGCCAGGTTGAACGTAGCGCTTTCAACTTTATTGCAGAAGATATTAAGGCGTTGCCCCAGGCCCTGGTCGCTCCGTTCTTCAGCGATTTGACTTAAGACCGCTGCTGCATCTAATAACAGGTCTTTTGCTTGTTTGTAATCACTTAGTGCCTTAACCATAGCTTGCCCTGGCACTAGAAGCTGCTCAGCAAGGCAACAATTTTTGCTACTGCTTGGTCCGCGGGAACTTCCTCTATGGTGCGGCCCTTGCGGGTCAGTAGTTCTACTTTGCCGTCAACTAGCTTTTTGCCTACGGTCAGTCGGTAGGGAATACCGATTAGCTCGCTTTCGGCAAATTTAATACCTGCTCTTTCGTGGCGGTCATCTAGCAATACATCAATTTTGAGTTCTATTAGCTTGCGATAGACTTCTTCGGCGTATTCTAAAATGCCACTATTGCTGATATCAGTTGGTGTCACTACTACTTGGTACGGGGCTATGCTTGGGTGCCAAATAATACCTTTTTCGTCGTGAGAGGATTCAACGCAGGCCGCCATTAGGCGCTCCACACCGATGCCATAACTGCCCATAACCAGGGGGCGGCGCTCGCCATTGCTATCGAGGACGTGAGCTCCCATGCTCTCTGAGTACTTCAAGCCAAGTTTGAAAATATGGCCTATTTCTAGCCCCTTGCTGTATTTGAGATGACCTTCGCAATTGGGGCAGCCTTCGCCTTCTTTGACCACGCGCAGGTCGGCAAATTTATCGACTTGCATGTCTCGGTCGATTGAAACATGGCGATAGTGGAAGTCATCGATGTTGGCGCCAGTGACCATTTCACTGGCTTCCTGCAGCACCAGATCGGCTATTATTTCGCTGATTTGGGGCTGAGCTTTAGTATTTACTGCGCTGTTTACTGCAACAGCGCCAAGGGAACCTGGATGTGCACCGAGGGCCTTGAAAATTTCATCTTCTGTGGCTGGTCGGAGATCCGCCGTGCCGCAGACTTCGGCTAATTTGCTCAGATTTAGTTCGTGGTCGCCTCTTAAAAGAAAGAGCTTGAGGCTGCCAGCTGCACTGTAAACAAGAGTCTTGATTTGACTGTCTGCCTTGGCGCCACCATTGAACTTTGCCAGATCTTCTATAGTGCGAACACCTGGTGTGGCAAATTTCTCCAGGGCACCGTTTTCACTTGCTTTCGCGGTGACGATTGGCTTGGCTATTGCTTTTTCTAAGTTGGCTGCATAGGTACAGTTTGAGCAGCTCACCACTAGGTCTTCGCCACTATCAGTCAGTAGCATAAATTCCACCGATTGGCTGCCACCCATTGCTCCAGAGCTAGCCTCGACCATTAAGTATGGCAGGCCAACAGCCCTGAAAGTATTGCAGTAGGCCTGGCGATGGGCCTCAAATGATTGGTCCAGGCCGGCGAAGTCGAGATCGAAAGAGTATGAGTCTTTCATTGTAAATTCGCGTACTCGCAAAAGACCAGCTTTGGGTCTTAGTTCGTCGCGATATTTAGTTTGAAATTGGTACCATATTTGGGGCAGCTGCCTGTAGGAAGCGAGGCCGTCGCGAGCTACGGCTGTAAATATTTCTTCGTGGGTGGTGCCTAGCACTAGAGGCGCACCCTTCCTATCTTTCAGCTTAAACATTATTTCGCCCATGGTATCGAGGCGACCGCTTTCTTGCCAAACTTCGGCTGGATGTAGAGCTGGTAGCAAGAATTCTTGAGCCGAAATGGCGGTCATTTGTTGGCGAATTATATTGATAATTTTCAGTCTGACCTTATAGGCAAGAGGGAGCAGGCTGTAGATGCCAGAACCTAGACCACGAATGAAACCGCCCCGGAGCAATAGTCTGTGACTAGGGCTTTCGGCTGCCGCTGGATTTTCTTTGATAGTTGGAATGAATAATTTGGACCAGCGCATGAGCACTCCCTGTTAGTGGTTGCGAAAAGGAAAAAGCTTAGTCTCGCTCAAGGGCCTTAAGCCTATCGGCTTTTGCTTTTTGTGGGTTGCCGAGCTTGTCTAATAGAGCTGCCCGTGATTGATAATATTTTGATGTCGGTTGCAATTCGATGACTTTGTCCCAATCTTTCAAGGCTTCTTTCAATTTGCCAGCGCTGGTAAAAATGAAAGCGCGATCGGCATAAAGGGTCTCGTCTTCCGGTTCTTTGGCAATCATGCGATTTAGTATGGCAATGCCTTCATTGGGTTTGCCAGCTTTGACATAGTATTTGGCTCTCCTTACTGGAAGTGAGGGGCGACCATCATATTTTTCCAGTACTTCTAAGGTTTTTATGGCCTTTTCATATTGTCCGGCATTCTCTAGAAACGTAGCATATTCGTCCATGCCCCGCGGACCATTGGCTTGCAGTGGCAGCTCTAACTTATACAGTTCAAAATCTGCTAGGGCCTCTTTGTCTCGATGCAAATTGCTTTTGGCTATGGCTCGACTTTTGTATGTGCGTTTGTCTGGGTTGGGGCAGGCAAGAGCCTTGTTGCAATATTTGATTGATTCTTGCCAGTTGCCATCGATACCAGCTAGTTCTGCTAGTTTTCGATAGGCTTCACTGTGGTCAGGGGCGATCGAAATCGTTTTGAGATAGCAATCTCTTGCCCGTTTCATCCCGCCATCCATAATTGACATGTCTTGATAGACATAGCCCAAGAGATACCAGGCTTCTGCATTTCTTGGCTCATTTGCTAGTATTTTGTCGAGCAAAATCTTGGCCTGTTCAACTTTGCCATGTACGGCTAGGTCTTTCGCCCGCTCAATCAGGGGGCGCTTCTTTGGCGGCTCATTGGGCCTAGCTACAGCAGTGGTTGACAACGTTAGCAGTAGTAATGAGCATATGGCTGCAAAATAGCCAGGGCAAGTGGAACGAGGCTTTATCATGCCCTAGATTTTAACACTGACAGTGTTTTTAATTGCTGCCAAAAGGGGCCAGACGTCTTTTGAACTCTAGATTGATTGCGCTCTCTTTGCGGTCATATATTTCTTTGAGAGCTCTTCGCTTTGCTTCGAATTCTTGTTTAATCTGTGCTATCGAATTTTCACGGGCTAGTCTATATTCTGCATTGCGCCATTCCGCCTGGTTCCAGGGGGCCTGTTCTATTTGTTGCTCTTCTTCTGCAGTTAGTTTATCGGCTTGAATCTTGAAGTCTTTTTGATTGCGGTCGAGGGCTTCTTTTAGCGCTTTTAAGATGCTTTGCCTCTCTTCTTCCTGTTTTGCCGCTCTCGGAGAGTTTGTATTAGCTGGCGGAGGAGCTGATTCTTTATCTGCTGTTTTGTTGTCTTTTTTGCTCGCCTCTTCTAGTTGTTGCAATGCCATGGCTGCGTATTGTCCTGGTCTAGTATCGGCACCAGCTTGAACACAGGCGCGATAAGCTCGATTTGCCTCGTCTAGACGTTTCTGCAAAAGATAAATGTTGCCCAGCAAATAGAGGCTAGCTGGGTCTTTGCTATTTGAGACTAAAACTTCCTTGAGCAGCTTCTCGGCTGCAATATAATTCTTTTGCGAATAGAGAGTTTCGGCCCTGGCGAAACGCTCGTCAGCTGCCAACGTTGCTTCACTTGCTAGCAGCAAAGACAAAATAGCGAAAAGCGAATTAATTGCGCGTTTTTTTCTATTCACAAGGCTATTATAGCTGAACTAGACTGCCATGCGATTGGCTGTTTTAGAGATTTTCGCATGTTCCCAAAGCGCAAAGAATTCTTACATAAATTCATTTAGCTTCGTCAAATTCTCTTCGCACCATCGGTAGTGCATGACTCTTATGGCCGTCTGTGACAGCGATTGCGCGATTGTGAATATCGTGAAGAAAAATCTCAGCAAATTTACCTCTGTAACAAATACTTGTCATCGTGGCTAGCTGCGACTAACCTGAGTTTCGGAGGGATTGACCCTCGCCCTGATCGCTTTGAGTTATTACTATTCTAGATACGACCAAGAATTTTTAGTGATGACTCGCTACAGCGGGAGACATCAAATATGTATGAAACTAAATCAGCCACTCTTAGTGGCAACAACCGATATAACTCGGTTAAAACTAAACTTGTTATTACCGATGTAGACGGCACTCTAGCCTCTTTCTGGGATTATTTCGTCCCGGCGATGAGAGACTTCTTGCGCGATCTAAGCAGCCGCTCTAACAAGCCATCCCATGAGTTAGCGCAAGATATCGGCCATATCATTGAACGCCGTGGTAGCCATGAATACCCTTGGCTGCTCGAAGAAACAAGCTTTGCCTGGTCTTACTTCTCTAAAGATCCAGAGACTTTTACGGAAGAGTATGTCAAACCATTTTGGCAGGCATTAGATCACAATCGCTCAAAGTATCTGCATGCTTATCCCCGGGTACTCGATACCTTGGCTGAGCTGAAGAGTCGCGGCGTGAAGATTGTGGCTCTAAGCGACGCTCCAGAATATATGGCCCGGGTGCGCAATCAACAGGTCTTCGATGGTCTACTTGATGCTGTTTATTCACTCGAGACAGTTGAGCCCGACAAAGATGATGTATTCCATCCGATTTCGCTGGCTCATGGTCGCGAGCGCGTGCAGCAATTGCGTCAGTCTACAGCCAATCTCAAGACAGCCCTTCATATTCTGCCGCAGTCTTATGAAAAACCTTGTGCCCACGGGTTAGATAAGATTCTGGAAGACTTTGAAGTTTTTCCTCAAGAGTGCCTCTTTGTTGGCGATAGCTTGGCAAAAGATGGAATGGTCGCGGCTTCTCGCGGTATTCAGTTTATCTGGGCGCACTATGGTACAAGTCTGCCAGCCGAGTATGAAGAGATGGTAAATCGTTCTCTCAAGCCACCAATTCAAGATAAGTTCCACCGCACTTAGCCGCAGGAGTTGATTACGGCTGTGGCTGCGCGTTACGATGAAATTTTGAATTTCGTCGTATAGCTATTGGGCTTTTTCGGCTTTCTCGATTATCTTGCTCAAATCGTATTGCAGCTCAGGCTTAGCAGCGCTCTCTTCTTTGAGGATTTGCAAAACTAGCTTGTGCTGCTGCGCGTTTGAGGTTAGAGACCAAACGGCAGCCGCACCAATTGAAATTTTGTTGATGCTGCCAGTCAGCTTTTTAGACCAGGGCACTGTCGATATGATCTTTTGCACATAGCGTTTGTCGCCAGTGGCTAAAAAACAGCCCCAGAGCATGTCTAGGTCGCTAGGTGAAGAGATGTAGAAAGTATCTAGCTTGTCTGGTGAGAGATCTAGGTGCGTAATTACGCGATCGGCGGGAGCAATTGTTTTCTCTATTGTTTCGGCTTCGGTGATGGCTGCAGGCAGTCTGGTTAGTCTTAAAACTAGGGGGAATACTTCTTGCTTATGCTCTTCAGTAATCTGAGCTTGGTTTACCCATTGTTGAATTTTCTCAGGGTTTTGTAAAAATACCCTGCTGAGAAAAGAACTGATTGGCGGCAAGGCATTTTCTTTATCGAAGGCTTCTTCTTCCTCGAGTAGATGTAATGCTGTGGGGAGCAAGTCTGGGGCGGGGAAGAGATAATAGTAGGTCATCCACTGCCAGAGATCTTTTGAGCTGCGCAGCGTTTTTAGTGCTGCTTTCGGCTGTCGCATTGCACCATTATTAGTTTCTGCGCCGTAATGCGAGTCTGATTTTTTTGCTTGTGCTGATTCTTTTCCTGCACTTTCAATTGCTGCAGATGCGCCATCAGAATCCTCTTCTTCTTCACTTTCTTTTGCTACAGAAGCCAATTCAGTGTTGATGTCGATCTCCGAAATTGATATGTCGCTTGGCTGTTTAAATTTACTGGCATCGAACGGTAGGGTTTTGTAGTTTGAATAAACCAGAGTTCGTTTGCCGTGCGGCGTTGCTATCGTTAGTCTAAGCGGATCGTTGTCGCTGTTAACAAGCAATTCAGTATCTATTGATGACTCACTGTACTTATACGATTTTGTTTTTACGCCGTCTGTCACTGGTCCGTCTGTGGCCGCAATACCTTTGTCGGTAAAAAACTGCAGCTCTTTGCCAAACTCTAAATCTTTGAATGCTCTCTGCCCCGATGCCAGTATCGGCATGCGTGCCTGGGCTGGGGTTGATTTGTCTAAAATATGTTTGCCACTGGAGTCAACTAAATTGATCATCCAAACATCCGGCGCGGCAATAATAATAAGGCCATGCAGTCCTAGTGGCTCATCTGGTGCCTCTTCTACTCGGCCGTAAGTATCACCAGCGCGGTAGCAAGTGCGTGGCTTGGCGCCAAATGAAGATGGGTCTATGTCATCGGCCACATAGCGCACTTCAAACTTTTTCATTGTGCTTGGTTTTGCCGTCTCGGCATTGCCAGGCAGTAGAGGCATCAGAGCGAGCGCCAATAGCAGGGCCAATTTGGTCGATTTGCCTGCTTGTACTCTGTTCACTACTGACTACCCTATCTGACTGCGCTCACAGCTGTTTTAGAAATATCAGATAATACACTGGCTAGTGAAACTTTTGTATGCACGTTTTTCATGGTACCCCCTTCGGCACCGTATTTAAGGTGAATAATGCAGCCTGACAGATTGTCTTCTTCAATATAGACAATGTACTTGGTGTTAATCAGGTGTTTTCCGCCTGTTACCGGCATAACTTCAATGAAAGCCATTTTGTTTCCTCTTTGCGACTGCTGGGCGACTGTTAGGTCTGTTTATATGTCTGCTTTCGCCAAAATAAGTTCCCTCCTCTACAATAGAAAAAGCTTCTTGAGGGGGAAAATTGTGAAATTGCCAGGCAGTCTCAAAGATAAATTATGTGCGGCATTGGGCTTAAGTCTTGTCTGTGGCTTAGCCCTGCCCCTTGAGCCGGTTGAGGCCAAGGATAGCAAAGATAGCAAGGATAGAAAGGCAAAGGCGGAAAAAAAGGCTCAGGCCAAGCCTGAAAAACCGGCTGCTAAAAATAAGTCGAAGTCGCAGGAGCCAGAACTTCAGGCTAAACAAACGCCCCAGGAGCCGCAACCAAGCAAGGACCCCTGCCCTGCCTGTGGGCGTGGCTAAGCCAAGTGACTAGTGTCATTCCAAAGCTTAATTACTGGTTCCATCAGATCGTGATCGTAACCAAGAATGCTGACTGAGGCTGTGGCCAGATTGAAAATCCGGGCCTCCGGGCTGGGTAGTTTTAGAAAACTAGCAGCGACGAAGCGCAGCATATGACCGTGGGAAAAAACTAAAATATTCTTCCGTCCGCTTCCCTGTTCGGCCTCTCTAATACGCTTTACTACGAGGTCTGCTCTCGCTCCTATTTCAGCGACACTCTCGCCTTCCGGGAAGCCATCGCGAAAGGGGAAGAAATCTGGGCGAGTTTTGAGAATGTCTCTGGTCGTCACACCCTCGAAGGCACCGTAGTGCCATTCGCTGAGATCATCGAGCACTTCTATCTGGGCGCCAAAACCAGCTAGTTCCCCTGTGCGTTTAGCTCTTTGCAGGGGGCTGCTAAAAACTCTGGCAAATTCAAGACCTTTCAGCCGTTCGCCTAATTTTCGTGCTTGTTCTTCACCGTTTTCGGTCAGAGCGATGTCGCTTAAGCCAGTATGCTGGCCCGTCAGAGACCATGGTGTTTCGCCGTGACGGGCCAAGTAGACTAGCGGAAGTTTATCTAGGGGCAACATTTTTCGCCAGCCAAAGTAGCGCTAACAATTTCTTGCGCTTCTTTGATGATGGTGTCGAGATGGTTGGCGTCTTTAAGGCTTTCGGCGTAAATCTTGTAGATGTTTTCGGTGCCTGATGGTCGGGCGGCAAACCAGCCGTTAGCGGTTACCACTTTTAAGCCACCAATGGCGGCGTCATTACCCGGAGCCTTAGTTAGCTTCGCTTCTATTTTCTCGCCGGCTAGCTCTGTGGCGTGTACGGCATCCGGTGAGAGTTTAAGCAGTACTGCTTTTTCTTCCATGCTAGAAGGAGCATCAACGCGTTTGTAATAGGACGTGCCGAATTTTGCCGTTAACTCTTGATAGTGAACTCCTGGATCTTTGCCTGTTATTGCCAGCATTTCAGCAGCCAGAAGTGCCATTACTGGCCCGTCTTTGTCGGTCGTCCAGGGCGCGCCATCTTTTTGTAAGAAGGTTGCTCCGGCACTTTCTTCACCACCAAAACAGAAGGTGCTGTTGAATAGACCAGCGGAAAACCATTTGAAGCCAACCGGCACTTCGCACAAGACTCGCTTCAAATCTTTGACCACACGATCGATCATCGAACTGCTCACTAGAGTTTTGCCCACAGCGGCGTTGAGCGGCCAGTCGGGACGGTGGGTGAGTAGATAGTTGATGGCAACAGCGAGGTAATGATTAGGATCCATCAAACCAGCTGAGGGAGTAACAATGCCGTGGCGGTCAGCATCCGGGTCGTTGCCGAAAGCTACTTGAAACTGATCTTTCAATTTAACGAGATTGGCCATGGCAAATTTGCTAGAGCAATCCATGCGAAT
>CALRJJ020000057.1:0-13051 GCA_943367505.1 Flavobacterium psychrophilum
AGAGGTCAATCCTAATTCTGTGCAGGCTTACTCTCCTCCTGCTGTGACACATTTACCACCAGCGGCACTCCCGCCAGTTGCTGCTCCAAATAACGCCCGTACCACAAGAGCAAACCTCGGTGCTCTCTCGCCCAGCTCGGCCGATTCAATACTGGGTAAGAATGCCGGGGCCAGTCTATTTGAATCAATTCACTATGTAGTACAAAGCTGCGGCAATTTTGAAACTGAACTTCATTTCTATAGTGATGTTTTAAAAGGCAAAATGACCTGGAAGTCAGATGACCTTCATCGCCGAGCAGCAGCCATTCGTCTGGCCTCTGGCCCT
This sequence comes from Flavobacterium psychrophilum, assembly GCA_943367505.1. Classification (GTDB taxonomy): domain Bacteria; phylum Cyanobacteriota; class Vampirovibrionia; order Obscuribacterales; family Obscuribacteraceae. The sequence goes on from CALRJJ020000057.1 coordinate 326, forward strand.
GAGTTAATTTTAGTAGAAAGTCAAATTCCCGCTCCCAGTCTCAATGTCTACCTGGTCACCACTATTGGTGCCGCCCGTGAGATTCTGGAGAGCTATGGTTTTCTCAAACGCGGTGAGCTAAAGACACCGATAGGCCATGCCTTGATATTTAGCGGCCCAGACGGCAGCACCCTCGCAATTATTTCAACCAGTGGTAAATAGAGAAAAGTCGCAGTAAATAATGGAGAACAACAGTGAGCGAAGTAAAAGCAGAAGTGGAAAAAGATGACTTTGAGAAATCCTGGGTTAGCAATTATGTGCCAAAAGACTCTGCAGCTGATGCCATTTTGCAAATAAAAGACTATGCCTACAAAGCCTTTGACAAACTCGATTCAGACGGCAATGGCTACATTGAAAAGCACGAATTAGAAGCACATCTCAAAGACGAGAATACACCAGCAAGAGAAAAATCATTCATTACGTTCTTGCTCAATAATCAACAAGCTATTGCCGATGCTGTGCACGAAGGTAGCACAAGCGTCAAGGGCGGAATCACAAGACTTGACCTAGAAGCCTATTTCAAGCTGGTTTTGGCTATGTTCAAGAATTGATAGCCCGCCAGTTTTTGCATTTGATTATGGTTTTCATCACCGTCTGGTAAATATTTAAAGATTCCGAGATGCTTTCCTACAAGTACTCTTGGCCTTTTGCGTGGCAACATTTTTTCTGCATTTGAACTACTGCTGGTATCATTTGAAAGTAACCTATAGGTAGTATCTGTGGCCCACTCAAACTGCGAACACGAGCACAACCAGCAAGAGAGCCTAGGGCAAACTCAGCCAGACCTCAAACACGGCCACGACCATTTTGAAGTGCGGCAAAAGAGCCGCAGCAAACTGACAATCGTATTGGCTCTAACCAGTGGCTTCATGTTAGTTGAAGCAGTGGCTGGTTGGTACACAGGAAGTCTTGCCCTCATCGCCGATGCTGGCCATATGCTAGGCGATGTTGCCGCCTTGGCGCTGGCCCTGTTCGCCGTCTGGTTATCGAGTAAACCGGCCGGGCGGTCACGCACCTACGGCTTCCATCGCAGCGAGATTCTGGCGGCCCTAGCCAATTCGGTGCTTCTTGTGGTGATCTCTATCGCAATTTTCTGCGAAGCAATTCACCGCTTCAGCCTGCCCCCCGAAATTCAAAGCACGCCGATGCTTGTAGTGGCAGTGCTTGGTTTGATAGTCAATTTGATATCGATGAAGCTACTGGGAGCACACAGTCACGGCTCACTCAACGCCAAAGCTGCTTATCTGGAAGTCTTTTCCGATATGCTCGCTTCTTGTGCTGTGATTGTGGCTGGTTTGGTCATTATGTTTACCGGTTGGTACCTGGCTGACCCAATACTGAGCGCTATTCTCTCTATCTTTATAGTGAGCAGAACTTGGGGCTTACTAAAAGAATCTGTGGAAATATTGATGGAGAGTGCGCCGCGCGAATTTGACTTAGAAGCGCTAACCAAAGCCTTCTTGACTGCAGACGGCGTTGTGCAAGTTCATGACCTACATGTCTGGACCATCACCTCTGGCCTACTCGCCATGAGCTGTCACCTTACCATCGAACCTAAAGCAGATTCACAAGCAGTGCTAAATCAGGTCAATGCCCTGATGGAGAAAGATTTCAAAATCAGCCATACCACTATACAAATTGAGTTGGCAAACTCAGAACGAAAGTGCAACGATATCTGCGCAGTCTCTTAGTTAGCCGCCACTTCTCTTAATTTGGTTATCCCAGCGGCGATTTTGATCGCTATCAGTGGTATTGGCGCGATTGATGTTCTCAACCGGAGCGGAGCTATTAACAGCGTCCGTGACAGCTTTCTTACCAGCGCTCAGTTTGTCTGAAATAGAATCGAAAACCCCACCAATAGTCTTTCCTAGGCTTGGGCTGTCATCAGTGACCGTAAGCTTCCCTTCTTTTAAGGCCACAGTCATCTTATTATTGCCGCCGTTAACTTTAACTGCCTCAGCTTGACCGTCCTTGTCAAGGTCAATTATCTGCAGACCGGGAAGACCTTTCGCTTCGGCCTTGGAACCAAGTAAGGACATGAAGATTTTTTGGTCTTGCACTGTGTTTAGGGTCTCCTGGACACATTTGAGATCACCAGTCTTCATGCAGTCTACGGTTTTGTCTAATTTCTGCCAGCCATTGAGCACTTCAGTCATGGTAATTTCCCCACTCTCGACCACAAAACCAACATTACAGGATGTTTATTGGCATTTTATTGGCATGAAAGCAAGAAGAGTGAAGTACCTCACGGCACCTCACTCTTTTGATGATTTTTAGACTGTCGAAAGGCTTTCTAGTAGCCGCGTGGCCTAAATACTTGGTTCAACAGTATGTTGATTCCGGCACCTTTGAGGGCGTCTCCACCCGAGCCTCTACCAACAATAGCGCCAACCACACCATCTCTGACAATCTCTTGGCCGAGGTTTCTATCGTTGTAGCCGCGGTTATTGCCATAGCGGGGGTCAAAGCCTGGGTCATATACTCTGCCGTTGCGACCATGGCGTTCGTCAGGGAAGAAGGGAGGAGTGCCAGGATAACGATAACGCGGATCTTGACCGCCATAATAGGGCTCTGGCTGATAGCGAGGGTCGACTATTGGTTGACGAGGAATTTCACGAGAATAGTTGCCGTCATGGCGGCGGGCAAAGGCATCAGCCATTTCTTCTTGACGATAAATGTTACCGATACAGAATCTTTGACCATCGGCGCGGTTTATGACAATTTCACCATTTCTTGAAACGGCTAAATTATCTCCATATCTCGGGTCTTCGATTTGAGCCAACTGTCTAACAGTCTGCTCAAACTGCCTAGGTTGCATGGTGTAAGCATCGCGCTGCAAGGCATCCATTACGGTTCTTGCATTGCCGTTGTCTAGTTCTCTTGCGAGGTCACGCGGGTCTGCCGGATTAATTCCCCGACCATTTCTGTTGTCGCATGGATCGCAATCGCCTCTGCCCATCGTCAGTACCTCTTAGAACTCCGAACCGCTTATACATCTATTTAACCCTCTGCCAAGCAGAAGGGGAATGGGGAATCTACGCAGCAACCTTAAATATGATCTCCCTAAAGCCGTGGCGGCACCAGTTATGCTTGCATCGAGTGCTTACAAGTAGATACAAGATAAGACAAAGAAGGAAGCGAAACTTGAACGGCCCACACCAGCTAATCAGCAACAAAAGAAAAATCAATTTATCTGTTGCGGCCCTGATCACACTGACGTTATTCCCAGTTAGCCAGGCTTTTGCCCTGACAGATAGCGAAATTACCAGCGCTGTTCGCAAAAAGAGTGGACCTTGGATGGCAAGCGAGCTAAAAGGACGAAAGCTAACCGAGACAAAACACTACGAAGAAGCGGCCAAGATATTCACTGAGGTTATGGCCGAAAGGAAGGCCCTCGCCCTTGACCTCCAAACCGAGCAACTGGCTCTGGCCGAAATCTATGAAAAATGGCAAAAGCCTGCCCAAGCTGAAGCAATGTACAAACAAGCGATTGCTGACCGCGAACAAACAACCGGGGATGAAAGCCAAACCCTGGTTTATTCTTTGCAGTCATACAGCGATTTCTTGACCCGCCAAAACAATGGCGCCGCTGCCGCAGCGCAGAAAAAACGCATCATTTATATAAATTCCCAGGCTACAAAACCGCCCAAAGAGCTAATAGCGCTGCTTAAATCGGCCACCCCAGAGCTTGAAAAAGCCGCTAGCGCCGTAAAAATTGGCCAGCTCTATCTCAAGCGCGACGAGGAGCGCCGAGCCCTGCACTGTTTCAATAAAGCGATTGCACTTGATCCGAAGAATTCCGACGCCTACGAAGGTCGAGGAGAGGTGTTTAATCGAATAGAGAAAGAAAGCCTGGCCCGCTTAGACTTTGATAAAGCGATAGCCCTTAACCCTAAAAATACCCAGGCTCTCTTTCACCGGGCTCTGCAATTGCGAGTAAAGAACAACGAAAAAGCAGCTCTGGCTGACTTCAACCAGGCACTGGCAGCCGCCCCTAACGATACTGAAATACTGGGTTATCGCGCCAAACTACAGCAAGATTTGCACCACAATGAATTAGCTATAAAAGACTATTCCCACGTCTTGGAACTAGACAAAAACGCCGAGTGGGCACGCTGTCAGCGCGGGCTTTGCTACCAAGATATGAAACAATTTGACAAAGCCCTAGCTGACTTTGCCGAACTAGCCCAAAAGTATCCCGATGATTCAAATTATGCAGAGTTAAAAGCGAAAGCAGAGAAAGCAACGACCCACAAATAAAATGACAGAAAAAGTAAGCAAGAGCGAGCTGACAAAGTTAAGAGCATTCTTTACAGAGTATGCACCAACCTGTGTGCACCAAGCAGAAGGCATGCTCAAGTATCGCTACACCACACCGACTTATGCATTAAAAGGCAGTGCAGTAAAGGCCGGTGCTGACGATCAAGCAGCTGTGCCTGAGCGCTCTCTGACCGGTCACTATCTACAAATGTATGACTGGGATGCCTGCTTTTTCGCCCAGGCAGCTCACCTGACCAAACTGCCCGAGCTAAATAGTCTAGGTCTTGATGTGGTAGCCAATTTTCTCAGCCTCAAGGGAGCCACTGGTCAAATACCTCGCACCATTTCGCCCCAGCGTATTTGGGATCAAGGAGACCAGTGCAAGCCATTTCTGGTACAAACACTATGGCAAGAATTTAGCCGGGGCGATCAAGCAACCAATGAGAAGATCGGCCACTACATTGATGATCTTGATTGTTATTTGAAGTTCTTTCAAAGAGAGAGGCAGAAAGAATTTGGTCTTTACCACTGGCGCAACGTTTTAGAAAGTGGTGTTGACGACAATCTTGCTCTAATTGCCCCGAGAGAAGCGGCTAAAGACGAAGACGAATCGGTAGGTAAGTTTCCCGATGGAGCAATACTAGCAACCGATCTAAGTAGTTATCTTGCCCGCGAATTTCTCTGTTTTGCTGCTCTGTGTGCTCATTTCAAACGACCTCAGCTAGAAGCAGAATATCGCGCATCAGCAAAGGCTTTGACTGAGGCAATTGAAAGCAAACTCTGGAACGAAAAACTTTCGCTCTATTGCAATTACAACCCCATAGATAAGAACTCAGTTGAACTGCGCAGCTGGACGGGCTTGGCACCAGTTCTGATGGACCTGGCCTCAGAAGAACGCAGGGAGCGAGTAATACACGACAACATCCTCAACACTGACCATTTCCTCAGGGCCCAGGGTCTAGCATCCCACGCCATATCCGAGCCCTTGGCCAACCAACAAAGGCGCGGACTCTATGGCCGGGCCATTGTCTCTAATTGGCAAGGGCCAGTTTGGGTTCTCCCCAATGCGCTGGTGGTGCGAATCTTAAACAAATATGGCTACAAAGAAGAAGCCCGTGATATTTCCGCACGGGTTGTGAAGACTCTACTGCACAGCTTGAGCAACTATAATACTCTGTTCGAAAACTATGATGCTGACACAGGCAAAGGTCTCTGGGCCCCGCAATTTATGAGCTGGAATATTCTTGCCCTGGAGCTAATTGAAACACTCGAATAATTTTGGAGTAATAGTGCGCCTCTCTCTCTTATCAATCTCTTTGCCAGGCCTATTGTTATTAGGGTTTTTAGCAGGCAATTTCATGTCACTTCCGCTCAATGCTACAGAAGAAAAAAAAGTTGAGCAGAAAACGCCAGAGCAAGCCGAGCTTGACAGACCAAGGTTAGTAATAAAAAACGGTAGCATCTTCATGGTGCTCGACCCAAACGGCACTATGAGTGCAGGTTTGTCTGCCCCCTACGGCCTTTATCTCAACGACACGCGCTACTTGAGCGGTCTAACAATTTCAGCCTCTGGCGAGCAGCTCCAGGCTCTCTCGAGCGAGACAAAAGCTGGCTACAAAGCGACCTTCAACTATCAGACCGGAAATAAGATAGCGATTAATCGAGAGATAGTGATCGCCCCGGCCAACAGCAATGGCGCTTCGTTAGTAGCAGAAAGACTAATACTGAAAAATCCGACAGCCAAAGCCGAAGACATCGATTTAAAAATCAACTTCAACTTTGATTTCAAAGATATGTTCGAAGTGCGTGGTCAGACAAGAAAAGCTCACGGGTCAACAAGAGCCGAGTTAAGCAGCAACCAAGTAAAATCAATGTACACAGGGCTCGACAATAAAGTTCTCACCAGTGCCATTCAATTTAGTGATCCCGTTGAACTAAGCAATAACCAAGCTCTCTATAAAATAAAGCTAGCTGCCGGAGCAAGTAAAACAATTGAATTTGCAGCTTTGCCAGAACCAAGCGGCAAATCAAAAATTGACTTTACTTTGCAGCAGAGGCTAGCCGACAAAGCCTTTGAAAGCTGGACCAGGAGCAATGTTGCCATAACCTGCGACAAACCTGAACTCAATCAAGTTTTTTCTCAGGCTGTCCGCGATCTCTATCTTTTAAAAATAGACACCCCCCGTGGCCCCGCTTTTGCAGCCGGCCTACCTTGGTACAGTGTGGCTTTTGGCCGAGACCAAGCAATAACAGCTCTGCAAATTCTAGACTTCGCCCCAGACAGTGCCAGACAAATAATTGAGCTACTGGCCAATTATCAAGGCAAAAAAGAAGACAAATTCACCGAAGAAACGCCCGGCAAAATTATGCATGAGCTGCGCACCGGTGAAATGGCGCGCACCAGAGAAATTCCCTTCATTCCTTACTACGGCACAATCGACGCTACACCGCTCTGGCTAGTGCTCGTCAATCGCTATGTTGAAAGCAGCGGCGATCTAGAGCTTGCTCGCCGTCTCTGGCCCAATATAGAAGCAGCACTGTCATATTTAAAAGCCAATACAACTGACGACTTTCTTTTCTATGGCAAGGTAAATAGCAAAGAGGAAAGCAATGTTGATGGCAAAGAACCAGCTTTGACCAATCAAGCCTGGAAAGACTCAGGTGATTCGGTAATGCACAAAGACGGCAAATTGGCCACGCCGCCAATTGCCATTTGTGAGGTACAGGGCTATTTATATGATGCCTGGCAAAGTGGTGCCAACCTAGCAGAAAAACTTGGCAAGGTCGAAGAAGCCACTAGTTTGCGGGAAAGAGCCAAGAAACTAAAGGAACACTTCAAAAGTTCTTTCTGGCTAGCTGAACAAAACTATGTCGCCCTTGCTATCGACGGCACCAAAGAACCTTGTTCAGTGATTGCCTCCAACCCTGGTCACTTACTTAGCTCTGGCATAATTGACAAAGAAGAGGCGATGGCTATTGCTGAGCGTTTACTGAAGAACGATATGTTTAGCGGCTGGGGTATCCGCACACTATCGAGCAAAGAAAAAGCCTACGACCCAGCCAGCTATCATAACGGCTCAATCTGGCCCCACGACAACGCTCTCATTGTGGCTGGGCTGCGTAAGCATCAGCTGCACAAAGAAGCAGCAACGGTAATTGCACCGCTCTTAGAAGTAGCGATGCAGAGCAAAGACAAGCGTCTGCCTGAGCTATTTTGTGGTTACCCAAGAGAGCATGAAAAGACTCCGCGCCCTTACGCTGTATCCTGCGTGCCACAGCTGTGGTGTGTTGGTAGTGTTTTCAGTATGATCGAGAGCCTCACGGGCCTGACCAGTCAAGGTCAGGTCGAGAAGCCCCAATTGCCCCAGGGGGTCAATTGGATCAAATTCGAAATTCCCGATGCCGCCAAAAAGAATGTCAAAGCTATTGAAATCAAACGCCAGGGCAAAAGCGACAAATTTGCAGCACAAGTAACTGTGCGGCAGCGTTAACAAGGCTATACATAAATAGTGATAGCTTTTCTATAAAGAAGGGCAAACTGGCGCCGCTTAGGCTATTATGCATGATGTTTCCAAACGCCTGTTGACTACCGCCATTCACCTGAGAGAATCTTTGACCATGACAGACCTGCGCACCTTCGACCCCAACTCAGTTGGCCAGAAAACAGAAAACATTTTCGGCCTGCCGTTTACTGCAGAAGAGGCCGCAATAGCTGTCATACCAGTGCCATGGGAAGTGACAGTCTCTTACCGCGAAGGCACAGCAAGTGGGCCAGAAGCTATTCTTGCTGCTTCATACCAGGTTGACTTGTATGACCCAGACTATGTTGATGCCTGGAGAATTGGTCTGGCCATGGAAGAAATTCCTACCGAATTACGCAACCTCAATGACGAAATGCGTCCCACGGCAGAAGAATATATTGGCATGCTGGAAGAGGGTCACACCCCAGAAGACCACCCATTGATGAAGCAGATGCTTGAGAAAATCAATGCCTCCTGCGAAAAAATGAACGAATGGGTACAAGAGCGTGCCGCTGAACAACTAGACCGCGGTGCCATCGCTGCCGTGCTAGGTGGCGATCACAGCACACCGCTAGGACTAATTCGTGAGTTGGCTAAGCGTCACGATTCATTCGGTATTCTGCACATCGATGCCCACGCCGATCTGCGTGATGCCTACGAAGGCTTTACCTACTCGCACGCCTCAATTATGTTCAACGCTATCAAAGAGCCTACTCTGACAAAGCTAGTACAAGTTGGCATTCGTGATTATTGTGAAATGGAATCAGATCTGGTGGCATCATCAGACGGTAGAATCGTCAGCTTCTATGACCGCGACATCAAAACAAAAATGTTTGAAGGCATGAGCTGGATGCACATTTGCCAGGAAATAGTAAGCCAACTACCAGACGAAGTTTATGTCAGCTTCGACATCGATGGCCTCGACCCGAAACTCTGCCCTAACACTGGTACACCAGTACCGGGAGGCTTAGAATACGAGCAAGCACTATATTTGGTGCGGATGGTAGCAGAAAGTGGCCGCGTAATTATCGGCTTTGATGTCAATGAAGTAGCCCCTGGTGATGAAGATGAATGGGACGCCAATGTTGGCGCTCGCTTACTTTATCGTCTAGCTAATCTAACAGCGAAGTCAAACGATCAATTTTGAGAATTTGAAAAGCAACTATATCAAGCCCATTTTAAAACTGATAGTACTGGCACTCTTTGTTTGCCTGGGCGAGCGCGCCGCTTGGGGCCAGGGCTGAGCAGCCGCACGTGGTGTGGTCCCAGGTCTGGGAGCAGGATCAGGTAAGTTTCAGTTATCAGTTGGCTGGCGTGCTGCGCGAGCTGACAAGTCATACAATGGCACAGACTATAATTCGACATTTACGAATAACTGGAAGCCCTACATGCGCCAGAGTGTGCTCGATGTTTCAGCACGCTATTACATCAATCGACGGGTAGCAATAGTTGGTACGCTTCCTGTATCGATGAACAACTTCAGCATGATCTATCCTCCCAAAGGTCCAGGTATTGGCCAGAGAGACGGTTGGAATATCAATGGCGTGGGCGATCTTGGTTTAGTTACCCAAGTGTCACTAGTCGATCCCAAAGACCATCCATTTGAGAATTGCATAGTCGGCCTCGGTATGAAAATACCCACAGGCAACTGGGATGAACGCCGAGTAATTCCTAATCTCAACGGTCAAAACTTTGCTAGTCGAGCAGTCTATCCAGCGGCAGTCATGCCCGGCGATGGTGGCACCGGTATTATCGCCACCCTTGATGCCTATAAGACATTTCGCGTAAACCGCTTTCTTAGAGGCAAAACCCTCTTTGTAGCAGGCTCCTATCTCTCTAACCCACGCAACACCAACGGCACGTCGTCAATTATTGGTAGCGCTGGTGTGCCCCTCACTCCCAACTTCCTAGATGAGCTTACTAACTCAGTTGCTGACGCCTATAGCTTGCAAACAGGGCTTTCAATGAAAGTGCCTGGCACTTGGAATAAACCCAAGCTAAAGGGGCTGAGAATGCGTGTTGTAGGCCGCTGGGAAGGGGTAAGAGCACACGATCTATTTGGACCAGCAGGTGGCTATAGGCAGCCAGGCTGGGCCATGTCAGTTGGCCCAGGCCTAACCTATGCCAACGGCAAAGATGTCTTGATGATTGACGTGCCCATTGTCTTTTCCCGCTATATCAATGCCAGTCGCTCAGCTGTGCCCGGCCCATCAAATGGCGCCACACCAGCGCCTTTCAACCCGGAACGCAACCTTGGGCTGGTGGCACCAGTTAGTATCACGATGCGCTATGTGCGCAGTTTTTAAAGCCCCTATACAGTTAGCTAAACTGAAAAATCAGTCTGGGGTTCTCCTTGTTCCTCTGCACCAATCAAAGCTTCTAGTTCAACTCTTAATTGAGCGAAGCCCTCAAAGCCATTATCAATAGCAAGTTTTCTGTTTTCATCTAAGCGCAGATGCAGGCATGAAAGAATTGCCGATTGCAATTTCTCACTGATTTCGCTACTGATATCGCAGGGCAAAACAACATTCATTAGAGGCGTGAGGTAAGGCTGCAATAATGAATTTCTGAAGTTGATCAAATCAATTAGATCTTGAGCCGCACTAACAGGCGCTCCAGGAGTAGTGCTAGCTAGGGGATGAACACCGGTCAGGGCTTCCCACAGACAAATACCAACAGCCATCAAATCATCAGGCTCTAACAGTGGGTAATATGCCGGAGTAGAAATCATGCAAGTCTCAAAGACGCCCTCTAAGCAATGCAGCGGGCCAAAATAACCAGGATCGATTAGTCTGATACCGCTAACATCACCACTTTCATCACACTCAATAAATATATTATCGGGAGTCAAGTCGCCATGATAGGCATTGGGCATGGCTTCCATAAAGCTAGCGAGCAAATGAAACAATGCCAAAATCTGTTTCTGTGTCATTTCATTTTCGGCTAACTGCTTACGCAAAGTGCGGCCGCGCAAGAGAGGCATGGCATAATAAGAGCGCTCAAGACAAATGCCACTACTTGCGACAGGCACGAGCAGAGGCCCGGCAAGCTCTTGCAGCCTAATCAATTGCATTTGCACCATCATGTCAGGGCTAGGGCTAATAGGACCTGTTTGAAAGGGAATAACTTTGAGCGCTTGCGTAGAGTATTTTTCTGGCTCAGCGATGTCACCGGGATCTTTAGCCAGCTTGTAGACTCTTTCGTTGCCAGCCTCATCTTCAGCATGAAAAAGGAAGCAAAAACGGCCACTGGAAACCTGGCCATTGAGCATATAACCATCAATTTTAGTGCCGAGCCAGTTGGTCCACGACTTAGCTTTAGCTGGCACAGCGCTGAGATCGCGTTTAGCTAATTCAGATTGCACCTCAACAAAGTCAGCAGCATCGGCCTCTGGCGGCTCAATACCTGCCAGAACACAATTGGTGAGGAAGGTATCGAGGGCTTCTCTTCTTTTCAGAAGAGATTCAGTGCTCTCTTCGTGCATACTTTTCAACTTATGCTGGCCTTTCAATTTAAAAAAATCAAGTTACAAAGTCAGGTTTCTTTTTCAAGTTCCAGGTGTGTGCTGATCGGCTAATTTCTGTGGCAGCTCGTGAGAAGCAGTCTTTGCATTGGCGGTCGGTATTGGTTCAATCGGCACAGGTCTAATCATAATACCTGAATTACCTAAGCCCGATGACGGTTCAGTGCTGCGCAATTTCAGAATTTCTCCTAAATTAGGAGTATGTCCTTTCACTACATTGCCAGGCATAAGTAGAGAGACATCAGGCCCCAGTTCAAGACCTTTACTCATGGCGGGTTCCGGGCGAAGCGGTACCCTGTCAATGTTCAAGTTCGGCAACGCACCAGTGCGGTGAGTGCTCGCAACATTTTCAAAAGACGGTTTAGTAACAGTGCCAAATACCCCACCCATAACGGCACTTGAAAATGTCTTTTCGGCAAGCTCTGATCTGTCTGCAAGCTTGCCATGCTTGAGTAGTGAGCTGGTCTCAGCACTAAATGCGCCACCAGCGGCTCCAGATAGAAATCCACCGGCTCCATTAATCAATTGTCTTCCAACAGCACCCGACAGACCTTCTGGCAGATGAGCCGCCAAACTCTTGACACCACTGAGCCCCTGAAAGCCCAGTTGAGTCTTGCCCATAAGATACATAGAAGAGCCGCCGATACCAGCGTTAGTCAATCTGTCTGTCCAAAAATTCTCGCCTGATTTAGTGACAAGACCTTCGTAAAGACCACCAGCAGTAGCTAAACTACCCACAGTGACGCGGCCCGTTGCTACTGATTCACCAAGAGCAACGGTTGTAGCTCTGGCACCAATAGCAGCACCAGCAAAGCTCATTCCTCGGTGCAGCAGCAAAACGCCACCAAGCTTAGCCACGCCAGCCCCGGCTTGCTGGGCAATCCATTGAGAAGAACCAACTTCGGCTACATCAGGTGCATCAACAAGATTGTGCTTGGCAATATTGCCACCAAAATGATTGACAGCTTGAGAAATACCATCTAGAGGCTGTTGAATGGCAGTGTATTTCAATGACTGCCAGAATTCTTGCAACAACGGAGAATTATTCTCAGCCGCTGAAGTTGTCGAATCAACTTCGACCTTACTATTTTTAGCATTATTTTGTTCTGGACTTACTGGCATTTTCCCAATTCCATTTTCGTTTAAAGCCAAACTATAGTCTTAAGCGATTTCTCCACCTCTTCCACATAATGTTCATAGTCTTTTTGCGGTGCCTGATAGTGTACTTCTTGCACAGCGGAGCCAGTTTTATCACTATCAATAAAAAGCCCCATATCAACCAAGCCACCGTTGTTCCAGATACCTTCGACAACCAAGACGCGCTTACCATTTACAGTCTCGGTGCGACTGGAACTAAGTAAAAAGAAATCAGGATCAGATGCA
>CALRJJ020000058.1:0-12893 GCA_943367505.1 Flavobacterium psychrophilum
CTAAATACGAACTTTACTACATTGACGGCAGCTTTGGCCGTTGCTGCAAAAGTTGTAACCAGGAACTTTTAGCAAGTTATGTCGTTCATAGAGTGTCGAAAAAGATATATCTAGCAAGGTATAGTCTTAAGGTCGAACAATTAAAGACATAGGTGAGAAATGGCAAGAACAGAATCGACAATGCTGGCATTAGGTACCAAGGCCCCAGATTTTAAGCTGAGTGATGTAGTCACTAATCAAGAGATAACCCTGGCGACATTCTCTGAATATAAAGTCTTGCTGGTAATGTTCATCTGCAAGCATTGCCCCTATGTAGTTCATGTCAAAGACGAACTATTGCGCTTGGCTCGTGACTATTCCGAAAAAGAAGTGGCAATAGTGGCAATCTCAAGCAATGATGCCGAGGCTTATCCCGATGATTCGCCAGAGAGCCTGAAACAGTTTGCCATAGACGAAGCGCTTCCTTTTATTCTTTGCTATGACCCCACCCAAGAGACAGCAAAGGCTTATAGCGCTGCCTGTACTCCTGACTTCTTCCTCTTTTCGCGGGATCGCAGTTTGATCTATCGCGGCCAACTCGACGACAGTCGACCAGGCAACAACATCCCACCCTCAGGCCATGACTTGCGCGCCGCCATTGATGCGGCTTTGGCCGACAAGCCTGTAGCGGATGATCAGAAAGCCAGCCTAGGTTGCAATATAAAATGGAAGGCTGGAAACGAACCTGTCTATTTTGCTATCAAATAAAACTATGGAAATTAAAGCACTCAATACTAGCCATCTGACCGAACTAGAAAGCCTTGTGCGAGTGGCATTTGCCAAGCACATTGGTATTCCTGATCCCAATTCGTTTAACAGCGGAGCTAGTCTGGCTAGCCGCTTTGAAGTTGCCGCCGACGGGGCATTTGGAACTTTCATTGACAATAAACTGGTGGCAGCAATTTTCTGCACGCCCTGGGGTTCATTTGGATTTTTCGGGCCACTGGTGGTGCTTCCAGAGTACTGGGGCAGCGGGCTAGCGCAAGCGTTAATTGAAAAAGCCGACCAATTCTTCAAAGAGAAGAACATCGAGTTGGCCGGCCTCTACACATTTTCCAACAGCCCAAAGCATCTGGCTTTGTACCAGAAATTTGGTTATTGGCCCAAACAATTAACAGCGCTGATGAGCACAGAGATAAGCCTTCTCAATTCGGCCAGCGCAGAAACAACGGCCACAGCAAAGCGATTTTCGCAGTTTGATGGGGCCTCACAGCAGTCATATTTAGAAGCTGCGCGAGAACTATGCAACGGCATTTATCCCGGCCTTGACTTAAGCTCTGAAATCAAAGCGCTGGCAAGTTGTAAAATCGGCGAAACTGTTTTTATTGAAAAAGACGGCGCCACAGTTGGCTTTGCTGTCTGCCATTTTGGTCATGGTTCTGAAGCCACGAGCAATACCTGCTATATCAAATTTGCTGCAGCCAGCGATCAAGAGCAATTTTCTCGACTGCTTTCAGAGTGCCGAAAATTGAGCAGCGCGGTTGGTGTTACCCATCTTACGGCCGGCGTAAATACGGCCCGCCATCAAGCTTATAAGACCATGCTTCAGTCAGGCTTTAAGATGCAAGCCATTGGTGTGGCTATGCTCAGAGCTGACCATGATGGCTTTAATAGACCGGGTGTTTTCGTCATTGATGACTGGAGATAACTAAATGCTCTCAATTTTTTGCGCACCAAGCCGTTATGTGCAAGGGCGAGATGCCACCTATTCGCTTGGTCAAGAAATGGCCAAGCTTGGCCTTAGTGGACCAGTCTTAATTGTCGCCGGCAAATCAGCCAAACGGCACCTAGAGGCAGCCTGGAAGGAAACTTTCAAGAAAGCAGAAATTGAGTATGAAATATTTGATTTTGCTGGCGAGTGTTCACAAGCCGAAATTGCCAGAGCAAAAACTGCTGCTCAGAATTTCTCAGCTAAGGCAATTGTGGGCGCCGGTGGTGGCAAAGTTTTAGACACATCTCGTGCTGTGGCAGCCGAACTCGATTTAGCGGCCGTAAATTGCCCCACAGCCGCCTCTAGTGATGCTCCATGCAGCGCACTATCGGTGGTTTACACCGAAGATGGTGCCGTCGAACGTTATCTCTTCTATAAGCGCAACCCCGAATTCGTTCTCGTTGATACCTCGGTAATTGCCAAAGCCCCCGCAAGGCTACTAACTGCCGGGATGGGCGACGCTCTGGCCACCTGGTTTGAAGCCAAAACCGTAATGGAAGCAAAGAAAGCAAACCAAGTTGGTGGCAGCACTACCATTAGTGCGGCAGCACTTGCCAAATTGTGTTACGAGACCCTCCTAGAAGACGGTTTGGCAGCACTAAATGCAGTGCGAGCTCAGTCAGTAACACCAGCGCTTGAGCGGCTGGTTGAAGCCAATACATTGCTGTCAGGTTTAGGTTTTGAATCTGGCGGATTGGCTGTGGCCCACTCAGTTCACAACGGCTTAACCACAATGGCCGATACTCACCACTATTTGCACGGCGAGAAAGTGGCCTTTGGTCTAATTGTTCAGCTAGTTCTTGAAGGCAAGAGCAAAGAATTAGTCAAAGAGGTTCTTGAGTTTTGCTGGAGCGTGGGCTTACCGACCTGCCTGGCAGATGTTGGTTTGACGAACCTAAACAAGGCCCAAATTTTGCAAATAGCCACGCGAGCTACAGCCCCTGGCGAAACAGCCCATAATGAACCCTTCGTGGTCACGGCTGCAGCAGTTGCTGATGCCATAGCCGCAGCCGACTTGATCGGCCGCCGATAATATTTCGCGAGAAGGCAAGTAGCAACTGGCTTTGAGCCAAGTGTATATACACCAGACTCTGAGCATTTATTAACTACTGTTACCGCTTGACTATAGGTATTCTTAGACAATCACCTCAATTCTTGAACGAGTAGTCAATGAGAGCAGCTCCCGACGGCAGCATCAATTTAAAACAGACCATAATTGACAACTATCGCTCACAGTCTCAGAGCGTGCGCCCCGATTACCTTGCCTATTTGACGCAAAAGTCGTTGGCCTACTCGGACCGGGTGGCACAAACTGAAATTTCGGCCGAACAAGCCAAAGCAGCTATCGACCAGGGCACTATGGTGCTGGTTGACCGCATCTTTGCTTTGCTTGAGCCATACACCCAAGAAATTAATCGCATCAATCGGGTGAAAGAACTACATCTCACCTGTGTTGCCCCCAGTCGCTCCAGCGAAGCCTTGGAGCTAGACCGATCGCGCCGACCATCAAAGTCAACTTCTTATTACCGCAGCCGATTTTCTACCAGCAAGCTGAGCCTGGTAATACGCGGGCTACAAGGCAAAATAGAATTTTTCATCTTCGCTGCCGACCGAGTGATGGGTCTTTCTAACGAAGAAGCTTGCCACCAACCGCTAATGGTTTTTGAAGCAGAAATTGCCTTGAGTCGAAATTTTGACACTGGCAATCAAAGCCAGCCTTTGGTCTCTTGGACTGTTGAGGGTAAAGAGCTCACATCAGATCGTTTTGAACGTTTCACACTGCTTGCCCTTGAACACCTAATCGACCGCAGCCACGAAGAACTAGAGTAGATTGAACTAGAGTAGATTGAACTAGAGTAAATATTGGTTCTTGAACAAAAATCTAAAATCATCGCTTTTAGGTCACTTAAACCATTTGGCCCTTGTCATAGGCGAACGCAACCTCGGCAATCCCGGCTCGCTAGAGGCTGCAGCTCAATATATACAGGAACAATTTGAGCAAACTGGCCTAGAAACCAGGCGCCAGCTTTTTAATTTTGAAAATACAAACTTTGCCAACGTTGAAGCCCTCTTGCCAGGTCAGCCTGATTTGGAAAGCAATGAAAAACTCGCCAGCGAAACAATAGTGATTGGCGCCCACTATGACAGTGTGCCAGGCTCGCCCGGTGCCAATGACAATGGCACAGGAATCGCCGCCCTTCTTGCGCTGGCAGTAATGTTGGCCAAGATATTTGGAGATTGCCGTCCCCAGCGCAATATTAGACTGGTAGCCTTTGCCAATGAAGAATCACCCTATTTTGCCGGTGACGGCATGGGTAGCTTAAATTATGCAAGAGCCTGCAAAGTGCGTGGCGAAAAAATTGTGGCCATGTATTCCTTAGAAACCATGGGCTATTTCAGCGACGAAGCTGGCAGTCAAAATTATCCACCTGGGGTGAGCGGCTATCCCAATACTGGAAATTTCATTGCCTTCGTGGCTAATATCAATTCGGCAGCCCTGCTTGAAGAAACCAAGACGCTCTTTCAAAAGCAGTCAAATTTCCCTTTTCAAACCATAGCCGCCCCGGAAAACACACCCGGTGTCTCACTTTCTGATCACATGAGCTTTTGGCAGATGGCCTATCCAGCGATTATGGTCACAGACACAGCCCCGTTTCGCTATCCCTATTACCATACTGCCCAAGACACCCCAGACAAAATCGACATCGATATGTTTACAGAACTGGTAAACAACCTCAGTAAAACCTTTGCCTCTCTTGCCGGAATTGGGGCCAAAAGGCTATAACTAGCAGAATGGAATTCTTTGGCACAAAAAATGTCGCCTTATCAACAGACGCTGTAGCCCAGTGGCTGGTTGACGCGCTCGTTGATTGCGAAATTGAAAGTGACGAAGAAGAAGGCAGCGGTAAATGGTCACAAATTGCCCTTTACTTAGACAACGGCGACCCGGTGGCTGAAATCGACCGCTACGAGCGCGGCGAAGAAGAATTTGATGACTATGTTGCCGATGCCGTGCGCTTACTTTTAGATGACAAAGAGCCAGTCATGCCCCATTCAGCGGTACGCTGGCTTTGTCAGTATATGCACTCGGTACAAGTAGTTTTTAATTTCAAGCCACATCAGGCTTTCTATGATGAAAAAGGGTGGGCTATCTTCAATGAAGTTTGGACTAATTTGAAAAAGCTCGAGCCTGGTATTGTTCACGTACAAGGTGAAGGATTTACTAACGAGGCCGGCGCCCAAATCACCTGGGAGTTTCCCAATGGAACAGTTGGTGAATGGAAAATGGCCGTTCTCGACGAACATAACAACTGGGTAGACTTCAAAATGGACCTTGCCAACCTGGAACAGCGCCAAGCTTTTCAAGCCGGTAAGTTGCCCACCGCTGCTCAGGCGGGGATGTAATCCCCGCCAAACTAGAGGTCAGGCCTTAGGCGCTAACCGAAATTGGCATAGCTTCTTCGTCTTGCTCGCGATAGACTTCGCTGATCAAATAACGTACTTCTTTGATTTCGCTGCTGATTTCAGCCTGTTGTAGGGTCAATAGGTTGAGTAAGCGATTGAAAGAAGTAAGGGCATCGTCATGCTTATCAGTAGCGAACTGTGTCATGCCCAAGTTGTATAGATAAGGAACGAGCTCGAAAGATTCTTCACCAGTTTCTTTGGACTTCAGCACTAGAGCTTTCTTGTAGAGTCTTTCAGCTTCTACATAGTTGCCCTTTTCTTCATGAAGTTCGGCTCTTTCCGAAACGTCTGCTGAATTTCTCATGATCTTCTCCTAGTATTGCCGACGGTGGCACCTCAAAAGCAAAGCTTTCAAGATACTGTCGGTATGTTTGTTGTGGGATTTAAGCAGAAAGCGAAACGCGCCTATGTCGCAAGGACAAACAGCTCTGTCAGAGGGGCTCGGGGAAGCTTCTCTTGCAGTTCCACCAAAAGTTGCTAATCAACGACCTTAATGAAGGTGCGGGAAGAACCAAGTGGATTCGATTTCGTTTCTATGCAGCAATCATAAGCCCGCTCTCACACTTAACGCAATACGGCATGAATGATGCACTTTATATAACGGCGCTATATACAAGCCCTGAAACCCAACAAGCATCAACCTCCTGAAAACGCCCACTATCAAGCCTCGCAGACCCGTCAAGATAAATTCTTCCAATGCGTCACAGAGCAAGGGTTTCAAATCAAAGAAATTTACAACCGTCTGAATGCGCTCGCAGACAACGTTCTAACGCCCATGACATGAGGCCTGAGTCAATTGCATATGCTTAATGACCCACCTTATTGTTCAATCATCTGGCTTCAAAGTGGCTGTATTATAGGGTTTCGTAGCAAGCAGACGCTCGACAGTTCCTTATGTATGGTGGTTAACGAAGTTATAAATGAATGCAGCCATTGAAAGCCAGACGCTAGAGACAGGCGGTATAGGAGGGCACCCCCGCGGCCTCAACGTCTTGTTCTTCACCGAACTCTGGGAGCGCTTTAGCTACTACGGTATGCGCGCCATACTGGTTTTATTCATGGTAGCGCCGGTGGTGCAAGGCGGTTTAGGTTTCAGCGTAGAGCATGCTTCTGAAATCTATGGCACATACACTATGTGCGTCTACCTCACAGCCATTCCGGGCGGCTTCATCGCCGATCGCATATTGGGCGCACGCAAGGCTATTTTATTTGGCGGAATAATTATTGCCCTCGGGCATTTCACGATGGTACTGCCAGCCCTAGCCGCCTTTTACGGCGGTATGCTCTTGATTGTTCTTGGCACTGGGCTGCTCAAGCCCAATATCAGCACAATGGTGGGCCGACTCTATCACCTCAACGACCCACGCCGAGATGCCGGATTTTCAATCTTCTATATGGGAATCAATATGGGTGCTACCTTGGCCCCAATTGTGTGCGGTTATCTAGCCCAAAGCGATCACTTTAAAACCGTACTAGCAAAGCTTGGCCTCGCACCAGAATCAAGTTGGCACTTTGGCTTTGCAGCCGCTGGTGTTGGTATGTGTATTGGTCTGGCTCACTTAGCACTGCAATGGAAGCTACTGGATAAAATTGGCGGCAAAGTAGAAAAAGAACAAGTGGCTATTCACGATCTCTCAGACGTCGAGAGTGACAGCGTTGACGCAGCGGGCACCCCGGTCAAAAAGTCAAGCCAGGAGCCAAGTCTAAGTCCAAGCAAAACCCATGATGCGAAAGCAGTCAAAGCACCCATTTTCACGCCTGATGAACTTAAAAAACTAGGTGCACTGCTTTGTCTGTTTGTCTTCAACGCACTATTCTGGTCAATATATGAACAAGGCGGCTCCAGCCTCAATATTTTTGCCGATCGCTTGACGAACAACAGTATATTCGGCATGGCTTTCCCTTCAAGTTGGTTTCAATCATTACAGTCAACCTATGTGATTTTGCTGGCGCCAGTGTTTTCATGGCTTTGGATCAAACTAGGTGAGAAACAGCCTTCTAGCCCCGGTAAGTTTTCACTGGGTCTACTTTTCCTCGGCATCGGTATTGCCGTTATGGTACCGGCCGCGATACTAACGGCCCAGGGCAAAGTCAGCCCGATCTTCCTAATAGCTGTCTACTTTGTTGAAACACTGGGCGAGTTGTGCCTCAGCCCTGTTGGCTTGAGTACAGTTACTAAATTGGCTCCAGCCCGACTAGCCAGCTTGACCATGGGCGGTTGGTTCGTTTCTACAGCGATTGGCAATAAACTCGCTGGTCATTTCAGTGGATATCTTCAGTCAGATTCAAGTGGCGCTATGTCATATTTATTTGGCGCCATGGCTATTGCAGCGCTAACAGCAGCAGGCCTCTTAGCGGCTCTGACTCCATTTATCAAAAAACTCATGGGTTCAGTCAGGTAATCTATCGCAGGTGCTCAAGCGTGGGTGATCAAGAAGAGAGTGCAAGACCAATGCCAGATCTAGAGCTAAACTTTGCTGTAGATGCGGTTATAGATCTAGGCGAACTGCATCTACTGGCCGAGAGCAACTTTGACGAGGGCGAGTATGAAGGCGCCTTGATGCGCTACATCGAAGTATTCGAAGGCAGTCGAGAGTTGCCTAAATGGCAAGACAAGCGGCTGAACATAGTGCTGGCTGATATGGCCGCTCTGGCAGATGTTTATGAACCTGCCATGCTGGCCCTAACAAGCATGCGAGATGAAAAAGAAGCAGCGCTGCTTGGCACCAAAGCAGAATGGAACACCATCAGTGAATGGGCGGCACTTAATCGCCAACTAGAAACAGATCGAACAATGGCAATCTATTTCAAGCTCAAGGCCAACCCTAGTCAACATGGCCCAACCCTCAGCCTTATTCGCCAAATCGAATCGTCAAATTTCATCAGACAGGGCCTATACCAAGAATTAGATCAAGAGACTCTAGCTCATCTGCAAAAAAAAGTTCTGCTACATGAGTCTGTCTTGCTTTCACCGATAGAAAATGAAGAGTCCGAAGAAGAACAAGAAGAGGCCCTTGAGAATGCTATCGAAGCCATTCTTAATGGAGCACTGGAACTATTTGAAGCGGCTGCCGCTCTCAAAGAAGGAGACATTGGGCGAGAAACAATGAAAAAGTATCTAGCCTATCAGCAAGAAGACAAGCCCTACTCAAAGCTAATCAGTGCGGCTAAAAAAGCCAACAACCAAGCTTGGGTCGATGGCTTACAAAAACTGGCAGCCGACCAAAAGAGCTAAGCAAGCAGCAACGCTTGACATGAACCGATTGCCAGGGTGCTAAGATCGACCCAATGGAAACAATGGAAAAAACTTACTACGGCGAGAGCTTTCAGATAGAGACACCGAAAGGCTATCTCGGAGCCAGTCTTCATCAGCCTCCAGATCAAGGCAACGGTCAAATTGTCGTGATGCTACATGGCTTTTCGGGCAATCGCTACGAAGTGAACGGGCTTTTTGAACGCACCGGGGGGCACCTGGCCTCACTTGGTTTTCACGTCTTGCGCTTTGATTTTCGCGGTTGCGGCGAGAGCCATGGCACAACCATGGATATCTGCCCATCAGCCCAGGTAGAAGATACATTCTGGGCCATTGAATACGCACAAAAAATCCCAGAGCTGGCCGGTATCACTGCCTGTCACATATTAGGATTTAGCTTCGGCGGTGTAGTCGCAACTCTATGCGCCTTGGAGCGTCCTGAACTGTTCAAGTCTCTGAGTATCTGGGAAGGACCGTTCAACCTCGGCCGTGAGTTGAAAAAAGTGTTTGCCCCAATAAATTTTGAGCAAGTCTGGGCACAAGGATATTTTGAATCAGGTCCGAACAAACTTAGCGCTCAACTTTTTGAAGAGCTTGATAATCTTGAAATAAGATCTAGATTGGCTACATATAGTGGGCCAGTTTTACTGATTACAGGCGATCACGACCCCATTGTACCCAGCGATCCCAATCACGAAGAATGGCTCAGCGCGTTGACCGCAGCCACAGTGACCGAGAAAATAATTCATGGAGCTGACCACGGATTTACAGGCCATGAGCAAGAAAAGCAAGCGATTGAACTGACCACCAAATTTCTTCAACAATACTAAAGTTTGAATTTAGTTTGAATTTAGTCGGAACTTCTTCACCATATCGGTGTCTCTAGGCGAGCCCTGATTGAGAATCACTTATTGCTGACCAATTTGTGATGGCATTCCACGTTGCTCAATCGTACACAATCATACGACAAAAGGTGAATGCAGATGAAAAGTTTGTTGGCATCTGCTGGCGTTTGTGCACTTCTGGTGATTAGCGTAAACACCGCACAAGCAAAAGCAGTAAAGGCAGATAACACGAAACAGAACCGCGGCGCCATGGAAGAGAACGCTGTGGTAGCGGACAAGCAAGGCAATGGTAAAGATCAAATAAAAATTCTTGCCAACATCCGCAAAGTCATCATGAGACAAAAAGATCTTTCTATGGATGCTAAGAACATAAAAATCCTAGTATCAGACAGTAATTTCGCAGTTCTTCGTGGCCCTGTAGATAGCTTTGCAGAGAAAGAACGCCTGGAAGAGCTGGTGAAAAAATGTAGTGGCGTAAAAGGCATCAAAACTGAACTGAGTGTTGCTGCAAAGCCTCACTAAGACTTGCGCAAGAGACGAACCTAAGTTCGTACAAACGGTAAGAAATACAAAAAAAACTTTGGAGCAAAAATAATGTCACAATCAGTAATTGGACTTGTCAAAAATCGTGTTGACGCAGAAAGTCTAGTCGCCTCCCTACAAGATGCTGGTTTTTTAAGTAGCAACTTGTCTGTGCTTTTCCCCGATAAGGACGGCACTAAAGATTTTGCTCACGACAATTCCACTAAATCACCAGAAGGGGCAGCAACTGGCGCCACTACTGGCGGCATCATCGGCGGAGCACTGGGTCTTCTTGCCGGTATTGGCGCACTGGCAATTCCAGGCGTTGGGCCATTTATTGCTGCCGGTCCAATTATGGCCACTCTAAGCGGAATAGGTGTCGGCGCAACCCTTGGCGGCTTAACCGGTGCTCTTATCGGTATGGGAATTCCAGAATATGAAGCCAAAATGTTCGAAGGCAAATTGAAAGAAGGCAACGTCCTTATCGCAGCTCACAGCGAGCTTAGTGATGATCTCAAACGCGCTGAAGAAATCTTCAAGACTCATGGCGCCACTGACGTAAAACGGGTAGACAACCAGGCTGTAAAAGCAGTTTAGATTGATTTGCTAGTGGGAAGAGTCGGCTGAATATCGTTGAATCGATTGTAATAATCAACCAGTGATTCCTGAAATGACAAAACTGGTCCATATCTTGTTTCACAAACGTGCTTGAATACATCATTCAGGCTCGCCAACGACTCTTCCTCTAGCACTTTTACACTTAGTGGCTCAGCCGATTTCTTTGGAGGCAAGGCCTTGAAGAAATCGGCTTGAGTTTTCGCTACTAGTTCCTCAAAAGAAATTATCGATGGGGCGTAGATCAGTTCCCCTAAGAACACCTTCCGTCCACTGGCACTGACACAAGCAACACCATTGATATTTCGCATAGTTCCAAGGTACTTGGATAAATGACAGTCACAACTCAACCCTTCAATCGATAGTTTTGCTTTGACTAGCTTAGTGGGCTTCAAACGAATCGATTTAGGAGAACTTTCGTCTATAAAGTTGTCCAGAATAAACGAAGGCAGCGAATCTGCTTTGCTCATCTCTCTAACAGTTTTCAAATCGGCAATCATCTCGCTTAGCTTACCTTCTTGCATTAGAACGTCAGCTCGCGCCAGAAAATAGTCAGGTATTTTCGGAGCCAAATCGATGCCCTGCGTATAGGCATCGCCAGCCAATGCCAACCACAGATTTTTACGTTCTTTGGCAGATGCTTCGCTAGCCAAGTCTTGGAAGATTCTTCCCAGTAAATGAAAGGCTTTCGAGTCTTGCTTGGTCTTGAGATTCTTTATGGCGCAGCTAAGAAGCTCCTTGCCTCTTGCTGTATCGTTGGTTTTCAAAAATTCCGCCGCCGCGCGCACATAGATCTCAGCATTATTAGGTGGAAAGTCAGCAAATACTTTTTTGTAAAGTTCCTTGGCTTGCTCAACTTTCTTGCCGCGCAGCTCAATTAGAACGAGCGAATTGCGCGCATTGGCGCGTTGAACAGGGGTTGTAGCAGCGCTCAAGGCGCTTTTGATAAGATTTTCCCCTAGGTCATTCTGCTTAACCTTGAGGCAGGTCTGTCCCGCCGAATAATACCAGTCAAAACCCGCATTCTTTCTGTTGCTCATATCCTTGAGGATATTAATGGCTTTTGCCTCATCGCCCTTCATGATCCAGCAACGTGCTGCGCCCAAATAGGGCAAGTAGTGGGCCGAATCTAGTCGCCCAGCTTTTTCAAAGCAGGCAAGAGCCCCGTCACAATCGTCCGTTGCCTGTAACATCAGTGCCAGATTCATCAAGACAACGGCATTGTCCGGAGCCAACCGGCAGGCTTCTTTGCCCTCACGAATTGCTTCGTACAAATTTGCCTGACGCCACATCGAGTAGGACATAGTCGCATGGGCTAACCAATCTGCTTGCTCGCTCTTCCGTGGTAGCGTTTGCGGAGATGAAGTCTCGTCAACTTTGCTTGGCCCAGAATGCTCTTTTGCAGCTGGTATTAAATTGGCCTCTGGACTGGTCGAGGCCGAGGCTGCGGCGAAAGAAATTAAATTAACCAAAAACCACAAATTGACCATCATAATGCAATGCGTCTTCGGGCTCATGGTCAAATAATCCTCTTCTTCATCGTTATATCTAACTTCAAAGCACCAATTTTAATCTACTGTCTCACTGAAAAGCTTACGGTTGTTTGCAAGTTTCTCGAATTAGAGTCGTCGGTTTTTCTCTCAATATGGAATGATTATATTCAGGTATCTATTTGCGCTCGAATAATTAGATCAAATGATTTCGTCCGGAGGCTGAATGTCAAAATTAAAGCTGTTACTACTTAGTTCAGTGATGTCACTGATAACCAGTTCAGGGTCAATGGCTCTAGCTGCCGATGACTCTATGAAACCCGATTATATTATCGCTCAAGGGGCTTCTGTAGTAAGACCGGACTACTACACAACTACCTCACCTCCGGCCGTTGGCGCTCCTGCCACCGATACGAGCGCTAGGTTCCCTGACACTACAGGCGGCGGTTCATTGATTAGTGGAACTTCGATTCCATCAACAGTGACACACTTGATTGTTTCGAACAAAACTGCCGCCGCCATAACTATCGGCGTGCAAGTTCAACTGCCCGGTTCGATTGTGCAGGATGGTTGCACCACCGCCATCAGTGACATGAAAATCATTGACGTAACTGCAGGAGGCTCTCCTACGGCATTCACCACCTTTAGCTCAAGCCAGGGCACTTTCTCACTTGCTTCAATGCACCAATATGAGATTGTAAATACAAAGACCAATCCCTTCTCGACGCCAGCGAACCAACAACAGAACTGCCTTCAGGGCTTGATTGTGAGTTTTGGCCAGTGGAACTCTTGCCCTGCTCAGGGAACAGCTCCAGCCTTCCCCGTTCCCTTCGTTCCTGGACCAGACATTCCTAACGGCAGCAATGCCGCCGAGCCCAGCTTGAACTTGCCTAGCACGATCAATGGTGTAGCTGTAGCAGGAACCGGATCGACTGAAGTCTGCGACATTACTT
>CALRJJ020000059.1:0-12808 GCA_943367505.1 Flavobacterium psychrophilum
GCAGAGTCTGGGAGGCCGAACGAACGGGCCGAGAGTATTCGAAAATAATCATGGTTTGTCGAAGGCGTGATTTTCAAAATCGACTGAATCTGCTTATCTGGCTCAGCATTACTACTAGCCAACGTACAAGGAGAAGCAAATAGTGTGAAAAACACTACCGTAAATACGTGTGCGCTCCAATGCATTTTACCCATTGCTTGCTTGTGAATCATCTGAACACCATCACACCGGTCGGTAGTTAAATCATAATGCCCAGTAATAGTGACTCTCAGCCGCTTGCTGTTCGTGATTGCCCCACCCTCAGCGATTATTCTAATGAAGCAGGACCTAATCATTGACTACCTTGCCATCCCTCAAACGCAGATGGCGAAGTTCCTAAAACCTTATAGAATAAGGAAAAAGGAATCCCAGAGCCCCCATGCCACTATCTACTTTCCTCAAATTGAGCACTTCTGTGCTTACTATCGTTGCAGTATCCACTCTGCGGCTGCCGGTGTTCGCGGCTCCAGCAATTACAGGCACGAAGAAGCCCATAGCCAAAACAGTGCCATTCCACAGCCCTAAGAAAGACAGATACGGCCTTCCCATCGCTCAAATTGAAAGGCTACTTGAGGCAAGAGACACCAAAGGAGCCAGCGCTGCACTGGCGAAAGTGGCACGCTGTAAAGGCGATGAAGACAGAAGAAATATGATACTCGGCGCCATACTGGCAACAGATAGCAATTTCGACGGAGCTATGCCGCTATTTGCGAAAGTCAAACACCCGGAAGAAGCCGTCGACTGCGAACTTTACCTGGCCGCCAAAACATTTGCCGTAGCGCAAAACTTTCCCAAAGCCATCGAAATTGCCACCATCGCAATCGATCGTGACAATGACCAAAAGTGCCTTGAAATAAGGGCTAGCTGTTATTCGACCCTCGCTCGCTTCAGCGACGCCATGCAAGACTATGAGACTCTAGCTAGAACAAAACCTCTCTGGGCATCTGATTATCTGGCGAAAGAAGCCAATATCCTTAGCCGGATGAACAAGCCCAAAGAAGCTTTAGTTGTCGCAGAGCGTGCGGTCAAAGCAGACCCGACTGATAGCGGCGCGCAGATTGTTAGAGGTGCTTGCCTGGAGACACTGGGACGCTACGGTGAGGCAGTAGAAGCACTAACCATTTCTCGCAACCTTGCCAAGAAAACTATTTCAACAAAAGCCGAGTCAACATTCTTTCTCGTTCGCTCTTTGGAAAAGAGAGCAAACTGCTACAAGAAAATGGGAAAAATAAACGAGTCAGAGCGAGACAAACTTGAATTGAAAAGCTATTCAGACAAGCTGATGGACGATCTCGTCGGGAAGTAGCCCACCGACAAAGTCGAATCCGACACCGACCTAAATCAATATAAACCCTGACAATACACTAATGCATTGCCCACCGAATCTCGCCCGAAGGAAGGCCACTGGGGCTTACCTCAACACGCAAATTCCGCACAGTCATTTGGGCACGCTGGGCTTCTTTGGGATGCAGATACAATTGATCCGCAATAAATGGCGACATTGAAACAGTACAAGTGATGTTGCGCCACTGATTAAAATCCGCAGGCAACAGATTCGAGTATGTATAGTTCTGCCACTCAGGGCCGGCCTCAATGCTGGCTGGCTGCCACTGGGAGCGCCAAGTAATCGGTTGACCGGCCTTAGTGCCCGAAAAAGCAAGCGCAACTTCTACAGGTTTTCGCCCCTTGCTCTTGCCGACTTCAAAAGAAAAATCAACGCGCATATTGGCAGTTATCCCGCTCTCAGAAACGGGTAGCTGCAACTTAAACGTACGCGGGTCTGAGCCAGTAACGATGAGTTCACCTAAGCGACTCAAAATGACATTTGGCGCACTTTCCATAGCAACTTCTTGTTTAGTTAAGCGGGGGCAAGCGAGCCGGATGCGATAGCGTTGCTCTGTCTTAAGTGCAAGAGATTTCGATTCTGGCGCTGTTGATGGAGTGCGAGGCTCCGCTTCATAAGGGCGAGCATCTCGATGATCAAAAGTAAGGAAGCCCTTCGTCCAGGAAAACTTATTCAAAGAAGGAATTAACAGGTCTGTATTGTTTTTTGCATCTTCAAAGTCCCCAAAAATCCACACTTGTTCCGAACCAACTGGAACAGACAACACTACTTCATTCTCCGCGTTCTCTTTTAAGCATTTAGTGGGAATACGAAGTGCCCACCACTGCCTAAAGAGCCGTTTATCTACCGCCATTGCCCGACTTTGCAAATCAAGAATGACAGGCACATCCTTTTCAGCAGGCAGTAATTCATTCCACATCATGGCGGATTGCTTTGATTGGAGGTTTCCGTTAACAACAACATTTAGCACCGGTAGCGGTGCAAAACTCTCACAATCGACTAAAACAAAACTATAAGGAGAGACTTGCCCTTCTTTCTGCAATTCGGCAGCAGGATATCGCACTCTCTGCCTTACTACTGCTGACAAGCCCAATTTGGCATCGTAACAAAAGCCACCAGGAACAAGTACAGTTGAGCACTCGCGCAATGCTGGATCTTGCAAGAAGAAAGCTGCTGTGCAAGAAACTGTAAGCAGTCCAGCAACCATCAAAGCAGAAAGCGACGCTTTCGATAGGGACCCAGTAAATTTCAAACACTGCCCCAGCAGCCCAAATATCAAAACGAAATACGAGCACCACAACAGAGCTGCAAATATGCGAATCTGCTCAAAAGAGCAAACAGGAAAGAACCAGACTAGCTGTGGAACGAAACTAACAAAGCGATAGAGACAACTAAATCCACAAAACACCAGAGCGACAAGCAGCAACACCGAAGCCCGTTGCAATAAGTTTCTGCTCTGAGCTATAGCACCATAAACAGTCAACATTCCCTGAGCAGCGAAGGCCATGAGTAGCGGCACAGCAGTGATGGCGTAGCGTGGCACTGGCTCGAAGCAAGCATATATAAGATGGAAGAGAATAACGGCAGCAAACGAAAGTGCCAGAGCCTTTGCCGAATTGTTGTCTTCTCCGACAGCGTCGGCGCCAGCTGCATCCACAGAAGCTGACGCATCCTTCCTCCCTAGTATGGCAGCCAATCCCAAGCAGCCAAGAAGCAGCAACACCCCTTGCCAGATATTCTGCTCGACGATAGTGAACAAACCCAGGGGATATTGAAATTCATTCCAGACACCGGCTGTCAGCCTCGCTATCTTGCGCAAGAACAAACCAATCAAGGCTAGCGGAGCAGTTTTAAACTCGTCCATAACAAAGGCTTTAGCATCAGCCATAGTGTTTGGAATATTGGGTTGAGTGGGCCAGGTCTTCCAACCATCGGTGGCCAGATAATTACCTATATATAGGTTGTATTGTGGGGCACGGTTCACCACCAGCATCATCTGACCACTGACACTACGAGTGAAGCCTAGCCAAGGTGCCAGCGCTACAGCCAGCCCCAGAGCGAAGGTCAAAAACGCTAGTAACAACTTACTTCTATTGATGCCGACAAGGTGCTTACTTCCACCCAGATATATAGCCACAAGAAAAACGGCGATGCCCAGCCAGGGTAGAAAAACAAAGGCCGGTTTAGCCAGCATAAGCAAACCACTGAACAGAGCCAGCAAAAAGCTGTTCAACAGGTAGAGTTTGCTCTCACTACTATTAGTATTGGCGCTTAATCCGAGGCTGCGGCTCAGCAATACAAGCAGCAAGGCCCAGCAGCAAAGCAAGAAATAAGCAAAGGGTTCGCCGTAGCACTGCTGTGTATTGATTATCGACGGTGCATAAAGAGCCAGGCCAATGCCAGCGAGCAAGCCAGTTTTGCGCCCGAAGGCCAAGCTAGCACAAGCGCAGAGCAACGCGCAACTAAAAGAATCAACCACACTGTTTGCAATGGCATAGAACTGAGAATGGGCATTAAGAGCCAAATTTGCGGCGGCACCAGTCTGAGCACCAATTAACAAAAACAGTCCAGCCAAATATGAAGGAAAGATTGGCCCGTCGAGAAGCAGACGATCACTTAAATTTGTAGATGAGAAGGATTGAAAGCTACCAGGTATGACAGTAGTGGGCTGACAAAGACGCACCAGAAAATCACTCAGATGAGTTTCACTCCAACTTGCTCTAATCAAGTCAGCAAGCGCTTTTCCTGCAGTCAAATAGTAAGAAGAGTCACCAATATCGCAGATGCGATGCTGAAAGAAGAAGAGGTTGTAAACAACTCTGATAGTTAAGGCGAGTAACAGCACAAGAATAGGCTGCCAGCCTGTTATTTGAAAAAGTGCACTGCGAGCGTTAGTAAAGCGATTCATAAACTTAGGAATATCGTCACTTGTTCTTGACGGAGGCATAAGAGCGCTGATAGGATGGGTCCTTGTTGCAAGGTACTAACTTGTTGGTACCAGTTGCGCATGGGTCCGTAGCTCAGTTGGTAGAGCACTCGGCTTTTAACTGATTGGTCGTGCGTTCGAGTCGCACCGGACCCAAATTTTCCGATTAGAAATATCTCAGCAGATATTCTTGGGACGAAAAATAAGAACTGCCCCGGCTCACACCGGGGCTTTTTTTTGCTCTTACCAGGGGAAATTGAAGCGGGCAAACATGGGCACGCTGCCAGCTGTCAGACCTTGGCGGAAGTCGAGAACGCCTATCTGTACGCCTCTATCATCGAAAGATTCAGGATAGAGATAAAGCGAAACAGAGAACTGCTCGACTTTGCCACGAGCGGTGGCACCAGCAGCGAGCTCAAAGACAACTTCGAGGCCACGGGGAGTTCTCACCGGCTCGGCTAGCTCGAAATATTTTTCAAGCATAAGGTCTTCACCGTAGGGTGGCGGCTCTTCAAAATCAACAGGCAAAGAATGGGTAGTCCACTGCCAAAGGGTGTGGTCTGACCCTGATTTTTTCAGGCTGACATTAAGCCTTGGGAACCAGTCG
Organism: Flavobacterium psychrophilum; assembly: GCA_943367505.1. Lineage (GTDB taxonomy): Bacteria > Cyanobacteriota > Vampirovibrionia > Obscuribacterales > Obscuribacteraceae. The sequence continues at coordinate 4,918 of CALRJJ020000059.1, forward strand.
TCGTTACCATCAGACTCACGATAGACAGAGAGCCGTCCTCTGGTCAACAAGGGCCTATCAATAAGGAGTTGGCGCCCCTGGGCGTCGATCTCTTCCATTTAAATTACTCCTTTCAATACAGAGGAAAAGAATAACACCTGAAGACAGATTGACCTTAATCGGATAATGTTTGATTGTTATGAACGGCATGACTGAAAGACTACTGCGATTCCCCCAACGCTTTTCAATGGGCGGGCTCTACACAGCTCCACTCTCCCAACCGGAGACGTGGGACCTGTTTGCGACCCCACTTGGCCTGATTGTTAATCCTGAAAACCAGCCTATTAACTGGCAGTGGCTCGACGAAGCTCGGGGTGACGTGATTGTGCCCAGCCCTGAAAGTTGCAAAATTCAGTTGAAGGTTTCGGCCAGCGCGGCCAACCTGCTTTCCCCCCTAGAAAATTTACCGTCCGAATCTTTGCATGTGCTCGACATGAGCAGAAGCCAGATAAACGACCTCAGCCTTACCCATTTTTCGCACTTGAGTTCTCTGCGAGTGCTTGAGCTAGCCTATACGCCAATTGGCGATGCCGGCCTGGCATTTGTGGCGAGACTGGAAAACTTAGAGTCTTTAGGCTTAACGGCCACCAGTGTCACATCTGATGGTTTGATTCACCTTACCGCTCTGCCCCACTTAAAAGAGCTTTGGCTCAATGGCACGCAAGTTGATGACTCGGCAGTGGAGCACATTAGCCAACTGAGCGAACTGCGCTTACTCGGGCTTTCTGGTACTGCCTTCACCGATGCCGGGCTGGCTGGGCTTGTTGGTCTTAAAGACTTAGTCAGACTCTATCTCTTTAATACCAGCGTGACTGAAGAAGGAATTGCCAAGTTGCGCGCCCAAATGCCGCAGCTGAGAGTTAAGTGGAAGCGGGCCGCGCCAACGAGGCCCGAATATACCTTGGCCGACTTAGTTGACCTCTCTATTAAAGCGGCACCGCCAGAGGATGGCAAAGCTGCCAAGCCAGCGGCCAAGCCTAAGCAAGACTCTGTATCTAAGCCAGAGAACGTGCTCAGCCAGGACGATTTTTGGGACATTATTGACTTACTTAACTGGGACGAAGAAGGCAACGATGATGCCGTGGTAGCACCAGCGGTGCAGCAACTTTCACAATTGTCGCAAGACGAGATATTAGCCTTCCAGGAAATATTGAGCGAAAAACTCTGGCAACTCGATGGCGAGAAGTATGCAAGAGAAATCGGTCGCGATAGCTTCAATGGCAACATCAAGCAATTTTCGAAAGATTGGTTCTTGGCCGTGCGCTGCTGCGCTGTAGCAAACGGTCAGCTCTTCTACAATGATGTTTTACTTGATGCTACCAATATGCCTAAAGACCTGGGCTTTGCCGCCCTAGTAACGTTGGCACCAAGTGCCTACTGCCGCAAAACTGGCGAAAATTTCAACTATAAGACAAAATATTCAATCGATTCGTGTACTAACGAAAAAGGTTGGCCCGCACTTCATGGCTGATAGCAAGACAAAAGTCAGCTCCGGCAAAAGAAGCGCCCGCACAGCCGGTAAAGCACCTGACAAGAATCAGGCCGAAGCCATACGAGACCATTTATGCCAGGCTGATCGCAAGTTAGCTAAGGTGATTGAGCGGGTTGGGCCCTTCACTCTTACCATTGACGAGATGCAATCTAGCTACGGCGCCCTGGCTGAATCGATTGTCTATCAGCAAATTACAGGCAAGGCAGCTCAATCGATTTGCAACAAGATCATGAGTAACTTTGAAAGTACGACTTTTCCTGGCCCCAAACAAATATTGGCCGCCGATATAGAAGCCCTACGCGCGTGCGGTCTATCGCGGGGCAAGGCCATGGCACTGCAAGACCTGGCACTTAAAACTCTAGAAGGAGTGGTGCCAGAAATTGATGAGATGCACAATCTTTCAGATGAAGAATTGCTTGCACGCCTTACGGCTGTTCGTGGCATTGGGCCGTGGACAGTGCAGATGCTTTTGATGTTTCGCCTCGGTCGATTAGATGTACTGCCCTCGACCGATTATGGTGTGCGCAAAGGATTTGCTCTAACTTATTACGGCAAAAATAGAGCGCAGTCAGAAGACTTACCAAAGCCATCTGAAATTGCCGAGCGAGCTGAGCGCTGGCGGCCATTTAGATCGGCAGCCAGTTGGTATCTCTGGCGATCTTTAGAGCTAGACAAAGTCACTGTCGTGAAAACAACAAAAGAACTGAAGGCAACCAAGAATCCAAACGCCAAGGCCAAAGCTGCCACTAGAAGCAAAAAGGCTCTGGCAGCTGGCCTCGCGTCACTGATGTCACTCGCCAGTTTTCTCTCAGTACTAACGGCAGCCTCAATGTCACTTGGTTTAGCCGCACCAGCCCAGGCCCAAAACCGTCAAGCTCGTGACTACAACTTAGACCCAGATGATGAAGATGATGACGCCCCAAGAAGACCGGTCAAGGCGCCACCAAAGCTGACCGTGCCCGCTTATGTCACCTACTGGTCTCATGACGCTCTGGGCTACCATCCTTCTATGGCCCTAACCATTGAAAATGTCAGCGACGTTAGTTTGTTGGGAGAAGTGATTCAACTGCAGGCGCACTTTCGCTTAGTATCAGAAGGAATCTTGACGGTTTATCGCTGGCAGACTCGACTTGATACCATTAGCGGCAAGCAGCAGATCAACACCATTGCCCACAGCAAGCGCCCCTTCGAACTGCCAATAGATCCCGCTGAATGGCCGATGATTGAGTGCAAAGTGATTTGCAAAATTGGCGATGCCAGCAGTGACGAAACCCAAAATTTGGTTGTCGCTCGTATTGAGCCTGTGGCAATGAGTGATGAAGATGCCCATACTCAGCTCAATTCGCAGCTTGGCCGCAACCGCCTTGCCAAAGCAAAAATGGAACAGGGCAAGAAAAAATTTGAAGCCGAACATGCTGCCGCACGCAAGCACAACGAAACCACACCAGCTCCCATAAAGCCGCTCAAGGCACCGGTAGCAAAATCACTACAGTCGACTACACCTGCCGGCAGCGCCAACAAAGGGGCAACGGCCACAGCTGGCTCACTTTCGGGCCAATCTAGTCAGGCCCAACCAATTCAACCGCCTCAGCCCCTCAAGCCATTGACCGCAGTGGCGAACACTCTGGGCGGCAGCTTCTATGTTGGCAGCAATAACGTTGAACAATTTTTGACCAAGAGCAATTTACCAGGCCTCGGCGATGACTTCTATCTCTTTGAAAAAGCCATGGGCATGCCTACGGCCACCGATGCCAAAGACAAGAACTGGATCTGGGCTAATTACAAAAAGCATCCCAATGTGCGCATTATTGCTGGCTCAAAAGGCCGAACAGGCAAAGCCGATGTGGTTGTATGCGCCATTAGCCAAGATACTGGTTTGAGCGACTCGCAATTTGCCACCTTCGCTAAAGCTCTGGCCGGCAAGTTCAAGGCGGAGAAAACTTCGGCCACCGAGCACTCGGTGCGTTATACCGGAGACGGTCGCATCGAGCTAGTTAACCTCACCAGCCAAAGCCTTCGTTCTGTTTATTTCACCAGCAATGATGCCGGACAGAAAGTGGCCGTAATTGCAGTTAGCCGCCTGCCTGGTTCAGTCAGCGAACTGCTTAAAGAGGAAGGTCAACGCTCTGAACTCTTACGCTTTGCTCTCAGCGGCTTGGGCGAAACACCCCCAAGCGAATGATAAACATTTTAGAGAGCCTAAATTGTGCGATAAATATATAGTTGAGATCTATAATTCGGCTTGAAAACTCGTTCACAGTTTTGGTAAGACCAACAGGACTTATATGCCGATACAAACTCCGGTTAAGAATAAGATGCTTCAGGGCGACCAATCTACAGCAGCAAACACAGCAGTGGCCGCTGCCCCTCCTTCGATCTTCGACAAAATACCAGTGTCACTGGTTTTGATGTTGGCCAAACCTTATCTGGCTGGCGAAACAGCCAAAGAAGCTTTAGAGCTAGCTGAACAGCTCTATAAAGAGAACAAATTTAGTTCAACCCTCGATATTCTTGGCGAAGATGCAGTATCTGACGCTGACTGCGATCAATCAGTCGAGCACTACAAGCAGTTGATTGATCAAATTGCCGCGCACAAGCTACCCGGCGATGCAAGACAACAGCCTACGGCATCGTTCAAGCCCTCTATGTTTTCCACCGCAGCGCCTAAAGTGGGTCAGACCCGCTCTAGTGAGCTAGACCGAGCCTACAACCGCATTGAAGCAGTAGTAGAGTATGCCAGCGTGCGCAACGTCAATGTCACCCTTGAAGCCGAAGACCACCGTTGGACAGATTTTCAACTCGAGACTTATTTTTCATTGATCGAATCGGGTTACCGCAATCTTGGTACGGTTTTGCAAACCAGATTGTTCAGAACCGCGCAAGACATCAAACGTTTTGATAGCCGCATGCGCACTAGACTTGTTGTTGGTATCTACAACGAACCAGCCACTGTTGCCCATACACAAAAACCAGTAATGAAAGATCTTCTGGTCAAGTATGCACGGGAACTGCTAGCGCGTGGAACTTATGTTGAAGTAGCCACCCACGACACCAAATGCATCGAGAATTTCTTCAACACGGTAGTGATACCAGATAAGGTGCCAACCAATCGTTTTGAAACGCAATACTTGCACGGTGTTCCGCGTAAACGCTTCCAAAAAACCCTGGTTTCAGGCGAAATTTTCCAAAATCTTGAAGCCAAAGGCAAGAGCGATGCTGTATTCCAAAGGCTTGCCGCGGAAGGAATACTAGTGCGCATGTACCTGCCTTTCGGCGAAGGCAAAGTAGCAGGCGCATATTGCCGCAGGCGCTTGAAAGAAAATCCAAACATGGCTGTCTACGGCATCAAGAATCTTCTTAAGTTAGATTCCTAAATTTAGCGCAAAGTGGATTCTGCTAGCCTAATCAATCAATTTTTGCTGGTGCTCCGCAATGGCGGCGGCATGCAGGCCATGCTGGAATTTGCCTGTAAAAGTTTGACTGAGACTTTCAAGGCATCACGTACCATCGTCTGGTTGGTTGTCGGTGATGGACTGCGAGCGGTTGAATCCTTTTCCATTGACAAGGAAGAACAGCTGGGTGGCCTAACTCTTAGCAGTATCGAATCGATGACTATTGTCATGGCATTTCTCTCGCGCTTTCCCAACGAAAATGGAACGGGCGTATTCGCACTGCCAGAAGAATCATCAGAGAAGACGATTTACAGCAACAGCGACGTTGTCGACAAAATGGCATTTCAGTCACAAATTTTGGCGCAGTTACGCTGGCGCGGAATATTCGCCGGATTCATCGACATTCAAAGCGATCAAGCAAGAGTATGGAGCGACGCAGAGCAAAAGTGCTTGCAAGAAGTTTCTGTCGCCCTTTCAGTTTTAGTTGGACAAATCCGCGATGCGTCGCAGCTAGCAGCCGATCTCTGCGAGCTAAAAGCAGCCCAAGTGGCGGCTAGTGTTATAACTTCTGCTGACTTGTCTTAAACCAAGACCATTAGACCAAGGCCATGCTGGCCTGCTCGTCTGCGTGGTAGGAACTGCGCACCAGTGGGCCAGCAAAAACGTTGGTGAAGCCCATGGCCATGCCTTGTTCTTGCAAGAAAGCAAAGGTCTCAGGCTCGACGTAGCGCTTGACTGCAAGATGATTTTCTGTGGGTTGCATGTATTGGCCCAGAGTAATCAAATCGACACCAGCCTTGCGCCAGTCTTTCATCACTTCCAAGACTTCTTCGTCGCGCTCACCTAAACCCATCATCAAGCCACTTTTGGTTGTCAAACCAGCTTTTTTAGAGCGAGCCAAGACTTCAAGAGAGCGATCGTAGCGGCCCTGGGGTCGCACTTCTAAATAAAGACGAGGGACAGTTTCAATATTGTGATTGAGCACATCAGGGCGAGCATCGAGCACGACCTCTAGCGCTTGCCAATTAGAACAGAAGTCAGGAATGAGAACTTCAATCGCCGTGCCAGGGTTGAGAGCACGCACAGCCCGAATGGTCTCAGCCCAAACGGCAGCACCACCGTCTTTCAATTCGTCGCGATTGACTGAGGTAATAACGGCATATTTGAGCGAAAGCTTTCGTACGGCTTCGGCTACACGAGCGGGTTCTTCTAAATCTAGTTCGGTTGGCTTGCCAGTAATGACATTACAAAATCCACAGCTTCGCGTACAAACATTACCCAAAATCATAAAGGTAGCAGTGCCGCGAGCCCAGCACTCGCCACGATTTGGGCAAGCTGCCGACTCGCAAACTGTATGCAAATCATGCTGGTCAAGCAGCTCCTTAACGCGCCAGTAAGGCTCACCTGTGGGTAGGCGAACCTTGAGCCAGGGCGGCTTGGGTAGCGATTCTTCTTTCTCAACAAAGACTTTATGATTCATATTTGCTTCAACGAATTTTTCTGTAAGAGTGCGCCATTAAGCGAATTTTCCACAAACCTTTATAGACCCCTGCGGTCTATATATGACATACTTTGCCTGGTCTGTAACGGATCGTCAAGTAGAAGAAGTTAACGCGCAGAGCCAATCGCTATGCCAGTTGACACTACAAAAGACGACCGCACAGCTGATTTCCCTAGTTTCACCCCAGTTTTTCACAATAGAGTGGATTCTATGCCAAGAACAAAAATCGAGCTTCCAAATATTGAGTATCTCTCCATTCTGGATGAAGACGCCAAACTCGATAAAGCTCTCGAGCCCAAAATTGCTCCTGAAACATTGAAGACCATGTACAAGTACATGTTGCTTGCTCGGCGCACCGATGAGCGTATGCTCTTGATGCAAAGACAAGGACGCATGGGTACCTTCCCTCAGTCTTCTGGCCACGAAGCAATCTCGATGGGTTCAGCCATTCACCTTGGCAAAACCGACTGGCATGTGCCAGCCTACCGCGAGCTAGCTGGTTTGCTCTATCGCGGCTGGTCGATTGAAACAACTTTGCTCTATTGGAACGGTTTTGAAGAAGGCGCCATGCCACCAGAAGGCGTCAACGATTTGCCTGTATGCGTGCCAATCGCCAGCCAATTGCTACACGCAGCTGGCCTGGGAATGGCGATGAAGTTGCGCAATGACAACAGCATAGTCATGACCTACTTTGGCGACGGTGCCTCATCAGAAGGCGATACGCACGAAGCCATGAACTTTGCTTCGGTCTATCAAGCACCTGTAGTTTTTGTCTGCCTCAACAATCAATATGCCATCTCAGTGCCGATTGCCAAGCAAATGCGCAATGAAACAATTGCCCAAAGAGCAATTGCTTACGGCATGCCTGGCATCAGAGTAGACGGCAATGATGTTCTAGCCGTTTATGTTGCCACCATGGAAGCCGTTGAAAGAGCTAAGCGCGGCGAAGGCCCAACCTTGATTGAAGGACTAACCTATCGCTTCACACCACACACCACTGCTGATGATCCAAAACGCTATCGCAGTGATGAAGAATGTGCCCTCTGGACAAAGCGCGAACCGCTGGCACGCTTCAAAAAATATCTTGTAGCTAAAGGTGTCTACACTGAAAAGCAACTAGAAGAACTAGAGCAAGAGCTCGACACCATGATCAAAGCTTCTATCGTCAAAGTTGAAGAGATGGCACAAAGCGAAGAACTAGCCAACCCTCTCAGCATGTTCGACTATCTCTACAGCGATATTCCGCCTTACTTGAACGAGCAAAGAGAAGAGCTGAAGAAGCATTTAGAGCAAGTAAAAAATTCCACCAATTCTGGTGTCAGCCCGCAAAAAGCAAGCGCTCACTAAAGCAATCTATTTGAGATGCTGATTTGCTTATTTTGCTTACAATTTTCAGGAGAATGACCAATGGCGCAAATGAATATGGCAAAGGCGATTAACCTAGCCCTTTTCGAAGCAATGGAAAGA
>CALRJJ020000060.1:0-12798 GCA_943367505.1 Flavobacterium psychrophilum
TGGTCTTGGTTCTGGTCATGATAAAGTGAAAATTTATGAACTGGTCGATCGCGGCCTCTCCGCTCAAGATTTTAAGAGTCTCAAGGAGCAGCCTAATTTTCGCTCTGATTTACAGAATACGTTGAAAACGTTTCTTTCGTCAGAAGAACAAGCTCGAGTGAACGAAATTCTTGAGCGAAAATTGCAGGCTGGATCTTATGAAGAATCTAAGAGCTTGGGCCGCACCACCCCAGAAAGGCTAGCGGATCTGCGAGACGGTGGTGTATCTTCTGCCGACAGAGCCACAGCTATAAAAGATATTCTGACCATGAGTAAGTCTGAGCGGGCTCAATATAGGGGTGATGGCAGTTATCGCCAATTACTAGACAGCCAGCTGCGTGAGACATTGGGTGATAGCGATGAGACCAAAATAGCCAGCCGTTTGCTTGATTTAACCGTTCAAGGCAAAGACGCTAGGTTAAACCCCTTAGAGCGAGTGCAAGTTGGAGGATTGAGAAGAGACAGTCTGCCCAAGACAATTGAGAGTATAGAAAACTTTTTCAAGTCCGATGAGAGTGCTTTGAATCGGTTCAAGAATCCTATTAGTGAAGATGATAAACAAGCTAAGAGAATTGTGGAAGGTGAGCTTCGTCTGGCTGTTTATCGATCTAATTTGGTTTATTACCGTGATGGAAAGAGTAATTTTGAAGATATCTACAGACCATTGGCAACAGCGCTCTTTGAAAGGAACGGCAAGCTAGGAATTGACGAGAAGCTGAGCTATTTAGATCGTGACTTTGAAGCTTATGGCGCTCTTGCCAAAGTTAGTGCTGCAGAAAGAGCTATTTTGTTGAATCCTAAACCTCAAACTGATGAAGAACGAGAACTGCAGCGTAGCGTGTTTCGTCACTTTGGTAATGCTCAGGAGAAACAGTTAGCTGAAGAAATATTGACAAAGGGCAAATTTACAGTCGTACAAAGGCTAAGGGCTGCCGCAATCACCGAACATTCATTGCTGCCCAGAGAACTTGAAGAGGTCAAAGATCTTCTCGCACAAGTAAAGCCCGAAAGACGCTCCGCCCTTAATGATGCCTACGCTAAGCGATACGGTGCTAACCTAAATAATATCGTTGAAAAGTTTCCCAAAGAAGATCAGCCGACTGTAGCGGCCATGATTCAGTCTGTCAAGCAGAATAGTGCCGAGCAAATTGCTGTTTTGTCTCGCCAGCGAAAAGAGGCTGAATCTGGTCTGCTTGGGGGAGTAGATTTTGGTGATCGTTATACTGCCATTCAGAGCTCTGATAACTTTCGCAAGGCAAATGAGAAAGCTAGTAGTAAGTTTGAGGCGCTTAGTCGAGATCAATCAGAGAAGCTTTTGGTTACCGCTCGTGAGACCATGAGTGCCTGGAGAGACAAGAAAAACGAGGTAGCCAATACAGTTGTTGATGGCACTATTGTCGTCGGTTCGCTGGCTGTAACTATTGGCACCATGGGTGCAACTACGCCTATGCTCGTTGGCGTTGTCGGCTTAAGCGGCAGTGCCGCTAAAGTAGCAGGAAGCAAGGCTCTTCTTGGAGATGGCTATGACTTAGGAAAGTCAGAGAAAGTTTTGCTCGATGCTGCCGCCGGCTTTACTAATGCATCGGTTTCTTTGCTTGGCCCAGAACAGTTGGCTGTTGCTCTCAAACTAGGTGACCGGGCTGCGGCTGCCACAACCAATAAGTTTATTACTTTGCTGGGAGAGGAGACTCTGGTTAAGTCAAAATATCTAATTAAAGATGGTGGCGAAGAGGTAATTGAGAAAACTCTGAAGGCTATGTATCATGAGTCTATCGTGCGCAGCAAGAATGAAATATCAGAGCAAGCTCTGAAGTCTTTGGTAGCTGAAGTGGCAACCGATGGCAGTAAGGATTTGCTTGAGAATGCTCTTCTAAAGGCTGTTAGAACTGGTCAGCCGACAAAGAGCGAAGTGATATTGAAAGAGCTGGCTCTCAATTCTGCTGTTGGTTCTGTTGCTGGTGCTAGCAGTGAACTAGTTGTATCGGCCGGGGAATGGGATTCTTCTATGTCGGTAGCCGAGAATCTTTCTGAGATTGGTAAAAGAACTGGCGGCGGGGCTTTGCTTGGTGCTGGAGCTGGTGCCGCTTTCACTGTTAGCTTAAAGGTGGTTGGCGCCACTGCTTCTAAGACCGAAAATTTATTTGGTAAATCAGCTCCTCGTATTGCTGAAACCGGCGAAACATTGAATATTGGCCTGCGGCCATTAGATGCAGAGGGCAACGTCATTGTTACGGGGCTTGCCGAGAAAGATCTCTATATGATTACCCTAAGAAAGGGCGAGCCACCTGAAATATTGACTCACGACGGTACGTTAAAGCTCAAGGGCGACGAGAAGCTCGTGGTGATGGAACGGGATACTCTAAGGGCTGAATATGCTAATTTGAGCCCTGTACAATTGAAGCAGAAGTTTGAAGAAGATGGCATTAGCGGCTGGTCATCATACGTTTCCAAGGCCGTTAAGTCTGAGCCCAGGATATTCGTCGAATCAAAAGCTAGCAATCAAGCAACAAATTTCTATCTACCGGTAGAGACTGCGGTTATTTCTAGTAAAGAAGAGAAATTGCAGCAGCAGCGCCCCAATAACCAGCGATGGGTCATTGAGCATCCCACCCCATTTTTGATAAATAGTGATTTGGAAGATTTACCAGACGGCGGTAAACGGATTAAGCAAGTCATCCTAGATGATAGATCAAGCTTCCAAGACGCTTGGTCGACAATAAAGCAATGGGATAGGCTTACCAGAGAAGAAGGCGAAGTTGTTCCCTTTGGGGCGAGCCAATCATGGAATGATTTCACTAAGTCATTGAGCGTTTACATTAGTCATGGCAATGACGATAGCGATTTTCGCCGAGAGGGAATTCGCCATGAATGGAGTCATTATTTTGAAAGGAATAGTCGATATCGAGGTATATATGATGATGCTCTTGAACTTGAGAAAGTTACACGAAAAAAACCTTTGTTGTTAAATGATTATGCTGGTACTGCCAATGGTGAAAACTGGGCAGTGCATATCGGTGAAGCTTATATGGCTGATTCCGATGAGATTTTTCGCAGTCATCTAGTTGAACCAGCCAAGGGCACTACAAGCCAAATTAAAGAGCTCATTCACGCAAAAGTTCTTGAAGAGGCTCTTCTCGACGGTGCTAAGAATGGTCATAAAGCACCTCGCTATGAAAGACTGCTTGCCCGCAGTAGATGGGCACAGAGTGAGCTGGCACCTGGTGCTAAATTGCAACTGGAAGAGCTGATTGCTAGTCAAAGTCCGCTTCTAGTTAAAGAGCGCGATTTGGCCCTTTCAATTTATCCCAAGCTATTTGGCGAAGAAGCAGGCGCCAAGCTCTTAACTATGCAACCCAAAGACTCAGCGGAAGCGTCGGAGTTCTTTAATACAGCTCTTTTGGCATACCATCATAAGATACCTGAGAATGTGCTGGTCGCCCTGGCCAAATCTGAAGGCTATTACAGGAAGGAAGCTTTGGCGCATCTTCAGTATAAAGGCAATCCCGAAACCTTAGTGTTAGCTAGAACTATGTTCGAAGATGGCAGCTTGCTTAAACTCTATGCTCAGTCTGGCGAGTATACCGATGAGCGTTCGCTGTATCAACAACTAATTGCTTTAGTAATTGCTGACGCCGAGAAACCGACTGAGCAGATCAAATTAATCACCGAGGCACTAGATTCTGCTTCAAACAATTCCACGCGACGTGATCAACTATTCTCTTGGATAGAATTCAGTGGACGTGGAAGTTTTGAACCCTTGGGTGTCAAATACGGTAGGTTTGATCCGAGCGTCTATGAATATATGCTAGCTTGGGCTAGGCAGCAGACTGAGCAATCGCCAGAACTTCTTAGGCACGTTGACGACATTCAGCGGAGACTTGCTGAAGAGTACTAATACGTACTAGTGATATTGATAGCTAGCTTTTTCTAAGAAGACTAGCAAGGTTTCACAAATCACCTTGCATTAATGCGGCTGCAACCTTCGGATTTGATGGAAAGTAGAAGTGAACATAACTGGCAGTAATGTTTCCATGTCGATAAATGGCTTCGCCCGCTTTTTCGTCAAATTTAGCTTGGGCTCTTGCTGTGGCCTTTAGGGGCGTGGTTAGTTCTGAATAATGAAATGTATGGCCGCGAATCTCTCCTTGCTCTGTTTCCCAATATTGGTGACCTAGGGCAGAGAGCCGTTTGTTCATTTTCGCGTCGCTAGATATTAATCCAGCTAAGGCAAACTTTTGCCCATTTAGATCGGTTAGCGTGTCAAGTAAATAGAGCATGCCACCGCATTCGGCATATATTTTTCCACCGCAGGCAACATGATGTTTTAAGGCTCTAATTGGGCGGCCATTTTTTGAGAGCTGCTCTAAGAAAAGCTCAGGATAGCCACCTGGAAGATAGATGCTGTCTGATTGCTCAAATGATTGATCTTCTAGTGGTGAAAAGAAGCTCAAAGTGGCGCCCATTTCTTCAAGCAAATTGAGATTGGCTTGATATATAAACGAGAACGCTCTATCTTGTGCTACTGCAATTTTTGTGCCTTGCAACAATGGTTCAATTGGTCCAGTTGAGCCTGGGGTGAATGTTGTTAGTGGTGGCATAGTGCTCAATTTCGTTTCTGCGATGGCTTGGCTAGCGGCATCTAGTTGCAGCTCTAGGCTCTCTAACTCTGATGCTTGAACTAGCCCAAGGTGGCGGCGAGGAAGCACAAAGGAATCATTTCGTCTAATTGAGCCAAGAAAGTTTGAGCTGTTTGGCAGCATAGATTTTTCAATTATGGTGTTATGTTTATCGCTTGCCACTTTATTAGCAATGATGCCCCAGAAATTTAGGCTCGGCCAAAATTGTGCTAGGCCTGCTGCTATTGCCGCTACTGTTTCTCCCATTCCAGATGCATCTATTATCGCAGCAACTGGTAGATTGAAAAGTTTTGCCAGGTCTGCTGTAGACGGATTACCGTCAAATAAACCCATGACGCCTTCTATAAGAATGAGGTCGAACTGAGCTGCAGCATCGAAAAGTTGGGCGCGGCAGCGCTCAATTCCTACCATCCAGAGATCGAGATGGTCAACTTTTTCTCTCGAGGCAATTTCTAAGATCATCGGGTCTAGATAGTCTGGGCCTACCTTGAAGACTTTGACGCGCTTGCCCGTGTTCGTATGAAAGCGGGCCAAGGCAGCTGTCACCATGGTTTTGCCCTGGTTCGATGCTGGCGCTGTAATCAGTAGAGTTGGGCACGATTGAGATATCTGCAATTTACCTAGAATTCCACTCCGCGTTGTGCTTTTATGCCTTGTTCTTTGTAAGGATGTTTTATTGGCTTGATTTCTGACACCAGGTCAGCACAATCGATTAGCTCTGGGGGAGCGTGTCTGCCGGTTACCACTACGTGCAAGTCTTTTGGACGGTTATTGAGAGTATTTAGGACTGTGTCTAGGTCTAGATATTTATACTTTAGGATGACATTTAACTCGTCAAGAATAATCATCTGATAGTGACCTTCAGTGATCATTGTTTCGGCTAGTTGCCAGCCTTTTGCTGCTGCTGCTCTATCGCGCTCAAGGTCTTGAGTATTCCAGGTGTAGCCTTCACCTACTGTGTGAAAGTCACAGTTCTCATGAACACCGAGAAATTGTCGCTCGGCTGTGGCGATGGCACCTTTGATAAACTGTACCACGCCGAGTTTGAGTCCATGGCCGAGCACCCGCAAACCCATGCCAAAAGCAGCGGTACTCTTGCCTTTGCCTGTGCCAGTATTGACAATTAAAAGTCCTTTTTCTGCCTTTGCCTGGGCTAGTTTTGTTTCAAAAGCTACTTTGTGTTTTTCAGCCTGTCTTTTGTGAGTTTCAGCGTCGAGATTTGACATGTAACTATCCTGTTATGAAAAATTAGAAGCTATAGCTAGAATCACTCTTTCTAGTACCACCGTTTCTTTGTATGTTCGACTAACAAACGCAGGGCAGCCTCTCGCTCTAACTCGTAGCCAATCAAGACAAGTTGGCTATTACTTTCGCAAAGATCATGCTTGTGGTCTTCTGTATGGTGGTGATTATGTTCATGTCTCTGTTCTTGTTTATGATCGTGATTATGGTGACCATGTGCTAGCACAAGTTCTGGTTCGCGTTCATGTTCGATTTCTCCCATTCCAGTCGAGGTAACGATACGTTCCCTCACTCCTTGAATAAGTAAAGGCTCGGCCATTCCCTGGCATTTGACAAAGCCCTTTACTCTTAGCAGCGGCAGCTCAGTCGCAATTATTTCGAGAGCTTTTTCTAGTAATTTTCGCTCTTGGGCTTCTTCGCTGCTTAAGCAGAATGAAAGCCAGGCGGGATCTTCTTGGTGTAAGTGTTCATGGGTTGAAATTCCATGCTCGTGGGCACCTAAAGCGCCGTGTGAATGACCGTCGGCATTGGTTTGTGATAATTCATGATTGTGAGATATTTTGCTAGTAACCCCAGGTATGTGTTCTAGGGCTCTAAACTCATTTAAGTGCAGGCCAAGGCAGAGTCTGCTATCGAGTTTACCGTGCCAGGCTGGTTCGATGAAACGCACTTGTGGTGCAAGGTTTCGTACATTGTTCTCGGCTGTTTCTAGCTCTTGGCTGGTCAGTTTGTCGATCTTGTTTATGACAACAATATCGGAAGCGAGAATTTGGCTGGTGAATACTTCAGCGATGGCTTCGCTAGTTGAATCAGAGTTTCTTAAGAACAATGGTGTGTCGAGCAAGGCTAAGGTGGCATCGAGGTTAAAGTGTTCGATTAGTTCTTCGTGATGTAATGCCTCGATAACGGCAGTTGGCACTGCTAGGCCGGAGGTCTCAATTAAAACATGGTCATAGAGTGACTTGTTTGAAGCGATTTCAAGCATTGTTTGCATGAAGATATCGCCTTGATAGGCAATCAGGCCGCCGCCTAATTTGTACAGTTGTGATTGTCTATGTGAAGGCTGAAGGGCACTGCTAACCAGAATATCGTCAACTGAAACTATGCCGAATTCGTTGATGACGATAGCAAAGTTTATATTTGGTTCCGCCAAAACTAGATTAGACAACAAAGTTGTCTTACCAGCACCGAGAAATCCAGTGAAAATTGTAACTGGTAATTTGCCTTGCATTCTATACTCCTAAATTTTTTAGTGCTGTGATTAAGTCGTTAACTGTGTTCGTGCTTAAGGCCATGCTATTGGTTGCCTTCGTGTGGTTAGTTTGGGCTGGTCGTTTGACTACCAGTAAAGGAATACCGAGTGCTTTTGCTGCTTCTAGTTTTTCTGGGGCTCCGCCAGCAGTGCCAGAATCTTTGGTAATCACGCAGTCTATTTGCCATTGCTTCCACAGGGCTTCGTTGAAGGCTTGGCTAAATGGACCTTGCATGGCACAGATGTGAGAGTTGGGAATGCCCAACTTTAAGGCGTGTTCAATTGTTTCTTGATCAGGAATTAGGCGCAGGAACCAAAGACAACTTTGGGCCCCTGGTGCACCAAGATAATTTTCTAAATCTTTAGAGCCAGTGGCTAGAAAAATGCGTTTGCCTAATGTCATCGCTTTGATGGCCGCTTCTTCTGGGCTATCACAGAGAATTACGCCGGGTGCCAGTTGGTCTGCTAGTGTGCTATCTCTCTCAAGGCGTAAGTATGGTATCTCTAGCTCAGTGCTAATTTTGGCTAGCTGATTCGAGATTTTTTCTGCGTAGGGATGAGTGGCATCAACAAGTGCTTTGCATTGACGCTCTTTGAGTAGGTTTTTTCTCTTCTCTTCGCCTAGTCGCCCGCTGATAACATGAGCACCAGCTATTGTTTTTGAGATTTTTTCGCCATAGCTTCCGGCCACAGATAGCACTATTTCGCATCCGCTTGCGCCTATTTGACGAGCTGCTTCATTGCCATCGCTAGTGCCAGAAAATATCCAGACGGCATTTAATGGTGGCTCTGCTTGAAGGGCAGATTCTGGAATATTCTCTAATTTGGTGCTTGAGTCAATATCTGATTCCCAGCTTCCATAACCTCGCGGGGTGAAGATCCAGTCGCGCTTCTTTTGGGTGAAGCGGTTGCCGATAACCAGAGTAGTGAGCATGTCAAACTTTTGTTGGCGCAGTTCGGCCAAGGTCGCAATATAGCTCGTTTGCCCTGGGCGATAGGCGTTTCTTACCACTCCACAAAGCGTTTTGCCGCTCTTGCTTTCAAGCAGTATATCGAGAACACGATAGACACCCTCTTGCCGGCGCTCACTTTGCACGTTGTAGAGAACGCAGCAAAGATCAGCGCTAGCAATAGCTCTGGCCCGTTCTTCTATCCACTGAAAAGGACAGAGCAGGTCTGACAAACTTAAAGTGGCAAAATCATGGGATAGCGGTGAGCCCAGTATAGAAGCGCAAGAATTTGCTGCCGTAATACCGGGAATAACCTTCACGGCAAATGTATCTTCTTCTGCCATCAATTCGAAGACTAGCGCTGCCATGGCGTAAATGCCGATGTCACCGCTAGAGATCAGAGAGACGACTCTGCCAGAACGGGCTGCTGTGATTGCTGCTTCTGCGCGCTCTCTTTCTTGGGTTAGGGGTGTAGTGATAACTTCTGTGCCAGCGATGAAAACTCTGATCCAAGTCAGATACAGTTCATACGAAACTATCAAGTCACTATGACGCAGAGCGTATTGAGCAGCTTTAGTAATGTGTTCTGCATATCCTGGTCCAACAGAGACCAGATTGAGGCAACCGCTCAAGTTGTGTGCCTCCTGCTGTCTTCAACCAGTGCAAGGGCGACACCTTTGTGGGTTGTCTTGGCTAAAATTAGTTTGCCGCGGGGGCTTGCCATTAGGGCACAAGGCTCACAGACACAGTCTAGTCCAATCGTTTTCATTACATGTGCGGACGTGGTTGTGCACCACTGCCTTGCGGCAATGTCTTGCTGTTTGAAAATGCGCATGGGAATAGCGTTGGTTTTGCTAAATTCAATTAGACCTGGCTCAGCAGCCTTTAGTTCGATGGTTGCGATTTCGCGAATTTCAGAGAGACTTCTTTCTCTTAGCACGCGGCCGACCGCCTCAGCGATAGTCTCTGCTGTGACGCCGAGGCGACAACCCAGACCTAAAACAAGAGGTTTTAGACTCTCGCTTGCGGTAGTGATTACAGGTACGGCTCCTAGCAGTATAGAGGTGACTTTGTAGGCAAGCTCGTTGCCTCCGCCCTCATGTCCTCCGACTAAGCTCACGGCAAAAGAGGCGGCCTCATCGACTACGACTAAACAAGGGTCGTATTGCTTATCGTCCAGTAGCCCTTGCAGATAGCGCACTGCTATTCCGGTAGTGCCCACGAAGACCCAGGCAGAAAATGACCGATAGCTGGCTCTAAAGAGCTCTTGTGCTTTAGAGTTTTCGAGCCATGGTCGAAAGATAACAGCACTGAGACTGGTAGCTAATTCTAGCCCGATCTCCTCAGATTCTTTGCGCACCATCCAGATAGCGGTTCTCATTATCTTCCTTCTTGCTTATAGCGAGTCTTGCTTAACGCGAGCCTTGCGAAATTTATGACTGTAGTGCTTTGAATACAAACTCGATGCTGCCTCAATGTCGCTATCCAGCACGGCGCCGACGATTAGCATGGTGGTGAGCTTCCAGTCTTCAACTTCGACTTCTTTAAGAAGCTTTTCTAGGGTGCTTCTATGCTCTCTTCTGTCTGGCCAGGTCGACCGGTAGACGAGGGCAACTGGGGTCGATGGCGGATAGTGTAGAAGTAGGTCTTGGACTATTTTTGTCAGGTGTGGCCCCGAAAGAAATATGCACATAGTGGCTTTGTGACTGGCTAGAAGTGCTATCGATTCAGTATCTGGTACGGCTGAGGCTCGGCCACTTACCCTGGTTAAGATAATAGTCTGGGATATAGCTGGCTTGGTTAGTTCACAGCCAATCTCTGCCGCAGCTGCGGTGAAAGACGATACTCCTGGAACAATCTGCCAGCTAATGTTGGCTTTGTTTAGGCGAGCAATCTGTTCTGAAATTGCCCCGTATATCGCCGGATCACCAGAATGCAATCGGGCTACGTCAACGTCGTTGGCTTTGGCTTGGAGGTAGTGCTCCATTTGTTGGTCAAGATCAAGATGGGCAGTGTTGACGATGAGAGCATCGTCGCAGCAGTGCTCTAAAAGTGCCTCAGGTACAAGCGAGCCCGCATATAGAACCACTTTTGCTTGAGAGAGGTAGCGGGCTCCGCGCACTGTAATTAAGTCATAGGCGCCCGGACCAGCTCCAATAAAATATACTTTCATGCTTGACTCTCCTGCTTGTTCTTCTCTACTTGATCTACTAGCGCTTTCTGTCTTTGCTATGTCAGCCAGGTTTGTTCTGGCGGCTCCTTGCGAATTAGCATTGTTGCCAGATAGCCATTGTGTTCTGCTGTCGCCGTTGAGCCCGAGTCAAGGCTAGCTGTCAGCATGTCCGCTAGGGTTGAGGTAATTTCTCCAGGTAGCCCTAATCTGCTTCCAAACACGCAATTGGCTTCTATTTGCATTTCTTCGATCGTTTTCAACACCATTGGTAGTCGTTTACCGATTTTCATCAAGACTACGATGTCATGGCTTTCTATTTCGAACCGTAGTTCCGCTGCACTATCTGGACACGGCAAAATCAGGAGCCTTTCTTTACCTTGGCCAAGTGGCCAGTGAAATTTTGCTGCCAGAGTCGTGTATGAGGTGATTCCTGGAAAGGTTGTCACGGCGATATTTGGCAGCCGTTCTTTTAAGGCCATTACCGTATAACTGTAAGTCGAATAGGTTAGGGCATCACCAATGGTGAGGTAGGCAACGTTCTTTCCTTCTTGTAATTTTTCAGCAATGCGCGAGGCTAATCGGTGGTAGTTTTGTAGAGCTTCTGCTCGGTCTTCTTCCATTGAATATTCGATTGTTTCGAAGCAATCATCATCAATATCTAGTGCGCTTACGCAACGCTTTGCCACGCTGTAGCTTGCACTTTTAGCCTTGGGGCATAAAATAAGCTGACAATTTTGTAATGCTTGCACCGCTAGTAGTGGTAAAAGATCTGGCTGCCCTGGGCCTACACCTACCCCGAAGAACTTGCCATAACTTTTAGTTTTAGTGATATTAGTGGCGCCAATGCTTTTAGTTTTAGTCATACTGATGCTCGCAACATTTTGCCGCTCATATTAAAGAGCCTAACCTGAAGGTTTTTAACTCGCTTGAGCCGCTGTTCTACTTTCATAGCAATTGCTTCTTCGACCGCCTGCCAAAGGCGCTCAGAACTTACTTGGCCAATATCTGGATTTTCTATAATTGCTTCGACAGTATTGGCATTATTCATTGACTTTACTAGGTCACTGTTAAAACCAATTGATTGAGCAATCCTAGCAACGGCGGTTGTGGCCATGGCACTTTTGCTTGAATGGGTATCCCAGGCTCCGTCTAAAATTTTGGCTAGTTTGCCTGGGTGTCCGAGGAGCCATAATTCATCAAGCTCTTGGTTTACTTCTTCTAGATAGTCAACTGTATAGTCGAGAGCAAAGCCAATGAAATTTGAGATGTGAACCAGCTTCTTGCCGTTGATACCAAGCTGTTTCTTGGCAAAATTGAGCCCAATGTTTCCTGGCAAGTAGGCTACTTTGCCTAGCTGGGCCAGGGCCACTCTAATGTAAACTTCAATTGATGCTTGATAGGCTGCTAAAGACATGGGTTCAACTATTCCGGTGGTGCCTAATATTGAGATGCCACCAACTATCCCAAGGCGAGGATTAAAAGTCTTCTTTGCGATTTTCTCTCCGTCAATGCAACCTATTTCAACATCAAAGCCAATATCACATTCTTGTGTTAGTTCATCTTCGAGGCTTTGTCGAATCATTGCCCTTGGCACCGGATTTATGGCCGCCTCTCCAATAGCAACCCGCAGACCGGGTTCTGTAGCTATTCCAACACCGTCACCGGCAAAGAACCGCAATTGCCGTAGGTCGTTTCTCTTTATGGTGGCTACTATGGTGGCGCCGTCGGTTTGATCCGGGTCATCACCGGCGAATTTAATTACCTCGGCTTTGATTGCTCCGTTGGCTAATCTTTCGATGGCCGCTATTGGCACCATTAGCGAACAAGCTTGTGCTTGGTTGGGTAGACGCACGGCCACCGTCTCAAGCACCTCTTCATAAAGCAGAAAGTGCGCCGCGGCCTTTACTGCTGCTGCTGCGCAAGTACCGGTGGTGCGTCCTCTTCTGAGGCCATTTTGAGCCCTTTCTTCTAAGTTGAAAAGTGAGTTGTCTGCCATACCTACACTCTTAAGCTCACTCTTTGTGTGCATTCGATCAACATGGCGTTCAGTACTGCTGCGGCCCAAGGAGAGCCGCCGCTTGTGCCAAAATTGGTAATGCGCGGCACCTGCATACATTTGCTCAGTTTTACTTTAGCGGCTTCAGTGCCAACGAATCCAACCGGCAGACCTATTAACAGTTGGGGGCGCCAGTGTTGCTCTTCTATTAGTTTGACTGCTTCGGCCACTGCAGTGGGCGCATCACCGATTGCCACAACGACATCGTTGCCGAATTTTTCAAAGGCCATTCTAATGCCGGCTGCTGACCTGGTGATACCAGTGTCGCGTGTTAAGAGATAGGCTTCTTGGTCATGAACGCCGCACCAAGAAGTGATTGAAAGAGATTGGAGCAAAGCCCTTTTTAGTCCGCTTTCAACCATGGTGACGTCTGTTACGATGCGTCTGCAGCGCAGTAGTGCCTTAACCCCAGCTTCTGCTGCCCCGCTAGAAAAATAGAGAGTTTCTGG
>CALRJJ020000061.1:0-12648 GCA_943367505.1 Flavobacterium psychrophilum
GAACCTTTACCTGAAGCAAAAAAAGCAGGTTCATCTTCATCGTCTTCCTCGTCGTCTGGACGTGGAAATGCACCAGCACAAATTTCTTACTTGAGTTACCAAAACGGCATTGTGAAGCGTCATTTGACGTGGACAGCCTGCGAAAAACAGGTCAAAGGTCAGAGCAACACTAAATTCAAAAAAGCAAAGTCACCGGCAGAAGAATTAGAAATTCTTGCCTCCTGGGGTCTTGCTGCCTCGACGCCAATTAGTGACTAGGCTCGATAAAGCATGCGCTCAGGCGATCGAAGAGCTTGAGCAAAAGAAGATGCGCGCATCTAATAGCAAAACTCGTTATCTCTCAACATCATGGCTTGAATCAAACGCAAACTCGGTAAATTCGACGTGTCCGGGAGGTCACTTCAATGGCCTTGAGATCTGAACTTTAACTTCATCTTTTTTCGCATCAAAATCAAGACAGCCTGGCTCAAAACCGATGCTAACAGTTCCACCGATAGCGTTAAATTCAACCTTTGCGACAGGCATCCTACGAGTTGGGTCCGGCTCGCTCAACTTTTGTATAACCTGATCCTTGAGCAAGGTATAGTCTTCCAAAGCATGGATCTCTTTAGAGAGTTGATTTTCAGGTCCCTGCAACTCTGAATGAAAAGCATCGTAAGCCAACTGCCTCAAATGCACGACCTCAGCAGATGGATCAAAAGGAGTTGCTCCAAGTGATCTGGCAAACTGAGCTCGCTCTTGCAGTTCCGGCGTGTTATTGCCGCTCTCACAACGATCAAAATTCACAGGACGACTGCCATTCGCATCCAAATCTTTCATAAGACAAACCTCCACTTCTCTAATGTTCTATCTCAATTGACAAAAAAAACTAACTTTAACTTCTCGCTCGGTACTGCTGAAAATCAGTAATCACTGAGTTTTGATTCAAGGCTGTTGTCTTTCGGGGGCATCACAACCACGCAACTGCCTCCACCTTTCGGAGGTTTAACCTCGACCTCGGGCTCATCAGTCATATCTGCAGTCGGCACTCGACTGATTTTGAATTCGCATCCTGGTCCCGATACTGTTGGCTGGCGTGTCTCGGCAGCTGCCATCTTGCTTTCAGAGCGATGCTGGTCGCCCGTATCGATTACTACGTTCCCGAATTCGCCGGGAACAGCCCGGCTGGTCATTGTGTTTTTGGCGGCGTAGAGATCTGATAGAGAACTGTCAGCAAGAAAAGTGTTCGCCATGGGCGCTTTTGAATCTGAAATAATTGAATGATCGGTTTCGGCATGATGAATAGACATAGAAAAATGCGCTCCTGTCTGGTTTCTAGTAAGCGCAAAAGACGAAGCACTGTCTTTGCTTGTCCGTTGCTTTGAACAGGCTAATACCGGTTTAGTCAAATTGTCGTCAAATCAGATACTAACGATTGCCCCTTAACCAGCAGTTTCATTGGCCGCAGTAACATTGCCAACCAGTGCAAATCTATAAAGGGCTTGCGTCTTTTCGTCTTGTGGCAGATCTTTGGGGAAGGGACAAGCTGTATTGATGCGGAGAAGGTGAAGATCAATCAAGAAATTTATGACGTCTACGATATGCTGTGCGTCGCTGTCCTTAAAGTTAGCTGAATCCCAAAAGAGCGCCGTAGGCTGCCACTTATCATTGACCATCTGCAGATGCAATATGAAGCAGAGCTTGAGTGGAATTGCATAAAAAAATAGACTGCTACCTCTAGGAATTATGATCCATTTTCCGTCATCATCGCCGCCAAAGATGTAGCCTCTCATCAAGGCATCATACTCCGCTATTGTGAAAGAGCGCCTGTATTCTATCGATACAGCATCGGGGGATGCGAAAGACGGCTTGAAGCGTGCAATGAATCCGTCAAAGTCCTTTGACATTAATGCTCCAGTCGAGGCTAGAAGTGCTTATTGTACCTGAGTGCTATTGAGGGACGGAGTAGGCATTACAGTGATTGCCGGGCGCAAGGCTTTTCATACTCGTGCACATAAAACGATCAGGCAATCCCATCCGACTCTAAGCCGGTAACAATGTAATATTCACCGTCAAATATAACGTCCATTCGGCGCAGAGGGCCGGGCGCAGGCCCACCTAGCACGCGTCCGTGGTCGTTAAGATCAAACGTACTTAAACAGCAATGGCAAGGGCAGTACAGCACCGGATTTTTTGACTGTGCTATGCAGTCAAGCTCGGCAGTGTGCATCTGGAAGTTTACAGGTTGCTGTTGCCGGTGTTGGTGGCTACGGTAAGTGCAGATGCGACTATATGCGACAATCTCATTTTTTGCAGTGCGTACTATGAAACCAGGTGTTTTGCGGATTTCATGTCCTTCTGGATTAAAGACCACATAAGTCTTTGGGAGCAAAAAGGGAATGCAGGTCCAGATTTCCGGAAAATCAGCCCACTGGAATCGAACCGACTGCTCTACTTTCGGTAGATCGGCGGCTTGAAAGAAATTGCCAGGCTTCATTGTTGGTTTCAAGTATCGAAAAAGAGGCGATACAACAAAGCCAAAAGTAGCTACAAGCGGCGCACCTGCTATAAATTTGAGAATTGTACGACGATGCAGTAAAGCCTCAGCATCGATGCCGCGTTCCTTATCATTCATACTATCCACCCAACTTGCAGGAAGCCGTGTTTAAAACCATTATAGGTTACAAAGCTGGTTTGGTGTGCCGCCATATCTTGAGATTTTCAGGAGTACTGAAACATGAGTGCAACAGTTGACTTGACGCTGGGCTTGTCGCGAAAGGCGCGGTAGCCTGAGATCTGCGCATGTTAACACCATAGCTGGAGCCTTTTACAGCATCAGGCTGGGTACTATAATTGATGCTTAACCATCAATTAGCTTATAGCAAGCGGAGAACGACAGTGATTGAGCTTGATTTCGTATTTACTGAAGAGGGCGACTATTCACACAAGTCGGATAAGTATGATAGCGCCAGTTATCTAGATGCAGCGCACGGGCTCATTGTGTACGGCCGTATTAACTGCTACATCAATGATATTGGATTTGGTCCAGGAGAAGGAGCAATTTTAGGTTTTGCAACCGAGATGAAATATACAGTTGATCGACTCTCTGAAACCAAGGCAGGTTGTGCGAGGTGGTCTGACTTTGACTCGACCTATTATTTCACAATGAAAAGAGAGGACGAAATCGTTACGGTTTTCACGGATGACGGCCGCCAAACAAGTGTTTCGTGGCAGGAGTTTTATGAGGCGTTCACTAATTTTTTCGAAGTGGTAAAGCAAAGAATTTTCTTTGAACAGTGCCCCGAATTGGCCAAAAATAAGGAGGTCTTTGAGTGGTATTCTAAAACATGGGCGCGTATCGTGTGACTCACCAATGCACGACTTAAATCATCGGAGCCTTGAATTGGAATCATCACCATATCTGGTGACACCGGGGTAATGAGGAGCAAATTTGCTAATCAACGACATTCGAATACATGGGTTAGATCAATTGATTGATCGCGTTACTTCCATCAACCCGTCACTGGAAACTCTCAAGCCACAGAGGTTTCATGATATTGCGACACGCTTTACCCTAGCACTTCTCTCGCAAAAATTCGATTGCGGGCCGGGTCCTATCTGCCATTTGGAGCTGGCGTTCAACGGCCAGCATGGCGTAGTTGAGCCTCAGTGGATTGGCACCTGCAGAAAATACACTTGCGGAGTAGATCGAATCCAATTTGCAACCAGCGATGAAAGTACAAGAGATACTTTTTTCATCGACGCGATTTTCGCCATGTTAATGTCGATTTCTGCATGTGACAAGCTAGAAGACTCTGTGATAAAGCAAACGCGGGATCAACTAGCAACGCAGGGTGAGGCTTTAGAAATCGCAAAGCTAAAACAAGAAAATCAAAAGTACAATGCCTCCGCCCTGTACACCGTTGGGCAGCCTTCAAAATTCATTCTATCGGGCACACAAAAGGACTCAATGATCACGTCAAGACTAACCGTGTTAGAGCTGGACCATATTGACGACGTTTTCATGTTGGCTGGACGATTAGCTCTTAAAAGTAAAACGATTGCAATTCATCCGAGAAAAGCCGAGCTTGCACACCAGACCATGCAGCGCTATTTGCCTAGATTAAGAGCTAATGGTTATTGCCTTGAACGTGAAGATTTCATCGAGGTCTCGTTGAAAAGGCTATTTGACAATAATGACCTTGATTCGTAACGGCCTGCAATAGGAGGCTTAATACCTGCAAACATAAATTTGGCAGCTGTCACTTAATGACTGGCGCAACAAATGGGGCAAGGTCAAAAGCGGATCAACTTGACGCTTGCGAAGACTTTCTTTCTTGTCCAAGTAAAGCATGGGCGAAACAAAATCCATTGAGAAAGTTCGACTTTCAACCAGACTTACCTAGCTTAACAGGACAAAGATGGAATTCTGAGCCAGCAGGACCAAAGCTAGATACACTTGATGTAAAAGAACTCGGAAAGATTTATCCTAGGCTTTGGGACCAGTTTGGTATCAACCCGAAACGGCCACCTAATTTATAGTCCCGGTATAAGCTATTAGGATTACCAATGACACCAACAATGAGAAAAGTGATTATAGTTGGAGCCCTCGCAGCACAAGTTTTGCCACTTGAAGTATGGCTGGCGATTGCTAGCTATGCTAATAAATATTCAAACGGTGGAGAAGTAAAGCAATCTAAAAAATCACAGCAGGGAACCAACGATCTGACATTTGAGAATACTGTCATTTCAACTGACTCGTCTAAGGATCTTAAAAAAGCTTTGGATACCTGGCATAGCCACCTTGCACTAGAAATAATCACTAGATTTGACAAAGCTAGCCGATCATTAGCAGCTGGCGGAGGTGAACGGTGTTCACAGATAAACTACACCGTTGAGAATGGTGAGTTAGTTAGTGCCGTAATTAAGAAAGCTAGTGGTTATGCAGCCTTTGATATAAACCTTTTGAACGCGCTGAGATCTCTAAATAAAAGCTCTTTTCTAGCACTTCCAATGGGATTGTGTTCAATAAACGAAACTATAACGTTCACTCGCGATCTAGGGTCAGCTCCCAAAGGATCTTACCTACGAACCCCTAGTAAGTTTCCCAGCTGTTTTCCAAAAACTAATTAAAATACACGTCATAAAAGAATCAAACAAGTTAAAGGAAATGGGGGTAGGAGCGAATGCCCATACTCCCAAACCGTAGACCTAATGACCTGGCCCCATTTGTTGAGCCCGTCATTAGGAGACAGCTGCCAGATTTATGCTCCCAATTGATCTAAGTTTCTCTCCTTAATTTTGAATTCTTTGTTCTGCCTGCACCAAATATAATGCCTAACCTACTAACTCAAAACCAAAAGGCCCGCATTAAATGCAGGCCTTTCTCAGTTCAATAACTCAACTCTCGATCGCTCTAAAGAACATTACTAACATTTCCCTCTAATGCCAGTCATTTCATTTCCGGGGCAAAGTTGGGATATTGTTGGGACAAGATTTTAAATAGCCCCAAAAGCAAAAGCGGTTTTCTTTCGAAAACCGCTCTCTATAATATTTGGGCGATGAGAGACTCGAACTCCCAACCCCCTCGGTGTAAACGAGGTGCTCCACCATTGAGCTAATCGCCCGACAAGACAATCAGTCTAACATGCCAGGCAATCGACTAAGAAGAGCAAAGCCGTAATCAGCTTAGCTTTGCTTCAAATTTGCAACATCATCAATGTCAAGCACGCGCTGGTGCCGCTTTAAGCACCGCCAGGCGGCCATCCGCTAGATATAAGCCCAAGCATAAGCCCGTCGAGAAACCATTTCAGGAGGGTATATAAATAGTAGCGACCAGTTAAGACCCCTTTCCAGAGAACAAAAGTACCTAAAGGCTCATTCCGTGGGACAGGCAGACACGAGCGACGGCAAACACAAACCAGCTGAAGTGCCCAAAGACGGCGCTGGTGCTGACGCGGCCGAAAAGGCACAGCCCCTTGCCAACCAGGCTCAAGATCTAAGGCGCAATGCCGCTGAATGGAATGGCGCTTTAGCCCAGAGCAAAGACTCTGGAGCGGTTAAGGCCATGGGCTTTCCTGATGCAAAAGTTGAAGAGAAACCGGAAAAGGCCACAGGCTCGAAAAGTGCCGAGCAACAAGGCCCTGTTTTCATAAAAATTGCCGGAATTAAGACCGAAGAAGCCGCTGTGGGCGAATTTATTAAAATCAACGTCAAGCCCGGCGAAGTAAAAGCGACCGCCGAGCAATCGGTGATGCAAATTGCAGCCCAACACTTAGGGCCGGGCGCAAGCTCAGAACAAATCAAGCAACACGCCAAAGAAATCTACGAACTCAATTTTATCAAGCTCTCCAAAAGCGATTCGCCACAAACAGCAACTGTTAAAGCTGGTGAAACAATCAGAATGCAAGGCCACACCGCAGATGGTGCTGTTGTTCTAACTGATACTGGCAAATCGCTTTATACCATTACTGAAGACGGCAAAGTAAAAGTAACCCGACCAGACGGCAGCGGCTTTGAGCGCAGCTTTACTGGTAAAGCAGACGACAGCTACAAAGAAGAGCACTTTGGCCCTAAAGCCACCGACAAATTTACTGTTGTGCGCAGCGCCGATGGTCGCCTAATTAGCAGTGACAAACCTGAGCCACCCGCTCCCAAGAGCCTGGCCGAAGAAAAGGCTGGCCTAGAGCGCTTGATCACTGAAAAAGTAGTGCTGCCGAATGAAAGCGAAAAACTAAAACGCGACATGCAGACTTTTGAGGCGCGAGCAAAACGAGACGGTATCAGCAGCGAAGAAGTAGCCCGCACCTACCGTGACCTGGCTCATGTATTAGAGTTAAAAGGAAATGTACCGCTATCGCAAAGAGAGCGAGTAAGGCTTGTTAACGGCGCCATGGCCAATGCTGCTGAGCCTACATCAAACGATCAGGGCAAATACAGCACCTGCCAGATTACCACTATTGAAAATAGACTCTACGCCAAAGAACCATCCACGGTGACAAACATTCTTTCGCAAGTAGCTAGCGAAGGACGATTTACCACAAAAGATGGCACTAGCGTGACCATGGAAGAAACCAATCTCAGAGCCCATGGTGATGCCGCCCTCAACGCCAAAAACGGCTCATGGGTGCGCTCGTACACCAGCCAAGTTTTTCAGACTGCTGCCATCTCGGCTTTCTACAGCCAAGAAAATCTGCGCAAGATGCCACCAGGCGATGTTCACTATTACCAAAAGCAGGCCACTGGCCCTTATGACAGCGGTGAGTCACTAGTTGACTATTCACACGGTCGCCCCCAAGAGCTAGATAAGGGGCCGGGCATGGCTGGCTATATGAATAATATGATGCGCATCAACGAGCAGCTCACCAAGAAGTGGCAGCCCGAGATGTTTATTATCAATCAGGCAGAGCAAGAGCGCGACAGTGAGCACAACCTGGCTACTGGTTTAAATTCTGTAGAAGACTTCGCTGAAAAACTCAAGCACCTGCGTGAAAGCGAGAAAGGTCCACTTTTCGCCACTCTTTTTGTTAGAGTAAACAGCGACCCGCTCGTTAGCACCATGCGGCATAACCCTCTTACTGGGCCGCTTTCAGCTGAGAAAATCCTAGCCGATCATCATGTGGTCAATATTGTCGACTACGATCCCAAAACCAGGTTGGTAAAAATTGATGGCCAGTGGGGCAATTCGCGCGACTTCATCAACAAGCCAATGACAATAGAACAGGCCTATGCGGCCACCAAGCCACCTTCGGGAGAAACCTGGATGGCGCGAGCAGAAGCAATGAAGAAAACAGCAACGCCTCAAGAATTTGACGGCCAGTTGGGTAACCTTGCTAATGCTTTAGCATCGAGCTGGGTCGGCGATTTACAGCTTGGCACAAAAGTAGATACTGCTGATGCCCGAAAGACTATTGCCGCCTACGAGCGCCTGCGGGCGGGGCGACCAGGGCAAGCTTACAAAGAAGCTGATGCCAGCATGCGCGAATTAAGGCACGAGCTGTCGCTGGCTGAAAAGCAAAAGTAAAAGCAGAAGTAAAGGCAAAAGCAATATCAGAAGCAAAAGCAACAGAAGCTAAGCTTCAACAGTAAAGTGAAATTGACTACCTTTGCCTTCTTCGGTAGTTACCCAAATTTTGCCGCCGTGCAAAGTGACTATTTCTTTGCAGATAGCAAGGCCCAGCCCAGATCCACCCTTACCTTTGTGGGCAGCTCCTGTACCCTGCTGAAAACGCTCAAAGATCGACGACACCATATCAGGTGGCATGCCGGGTCCTTGATCTTGAACAGTGATTTCTACAAATTTATCCTTGGCAGTGGCAGAAAGTTCTATATGTCCGCCCGGTGGAGAAAATTTGATGGCGTTGGAGAGCAGGTTGAAAACTACTCGACCAATTTTTTCTCTATCAGCCAAGACACTTAAATCAGTTTCTACACAGTCAATTACGATGCCGTTTACCTCAGTCCAGTCAGAGACATTAGCTTTAACTTCATCAAACAGAGTCGCTAAAGGAAGGCGCTCTTTATTCAAAGTCATGGTGCCCGATCTTATTTTCTCAATATCGAGCAGGTCATTGATAAGACTGAGCATGCGGGAGCTATTGCGCTCAGCGGAGTTAGTCAGGCGCACGCCTCTTTCGTTGAGCTGGCCAAGCATGCCGGCCTGAGCCATTTCAATCATGCCCTGGATGGTTGTGAGCGGCGAGCGCAGGTCATGGGTGAGCATAGCCACTAGCTCTTGCTTGGCCCGCTCTAACTCTTTGCGATCGGTCATGTCGTGAATTACCACAAACAGCGAGAGTTCTTCTTCTGACCAGTGACCACTCCAAAGGGTATCGACTATGCTGCCATTGCGGCGCCGCACTCGAAATTCCTTTTCGCGCTCCGATTGGCTTGGCACACGCTGTTTCTTCTCGCGCAGCTCGGTGATCCACAAGAGTATTCTGGCTTTGTCTTCTTCAGCAATGGCATCCACAACTCGCGAGCCGATAAGATCTTCTGGCTCCAGTCCAAAGAGTTTGAAACTAGCTGGGTTAGCAGTGCTAAAGCGGCAGTCTTTATCAATGGCACAAATTGTATCGAGAGCATTTTCAACCACAGCTCGCTCTTTGTGATTTGACTCTGTTAAAGCCCGAGCCATGCGGCGAAATACTCTATCAACCTCAGCGATTTCATCATTGCCTTGCAGCGGGGCGCGCAGCTGGTTGCCGGTGGCTAGCCTGGCGGCATTGTCTTGCAAGAGGCGCAAGCGACCAACAACATCTTTAAGCAAGAAAACAGCAACTGCGATACTCAATAGAACATTGACAATGGCAGCGAAAGTGGCCACAGTCAAGATTCTCTGCCTCAGTTCAGTCTGGCGATTACTATTTTTCTCACTATTCTGTTTTCTAAAGACGGCCTCTAGCTCATGATTCTGCTCAACCAGGGCATGGAAGGTCGTTTGGATTTGCTTAATCGCTAGAAC
The DNA here is from genome assembly GCA_943367505.1 of Flavobacterium psychrophilum. GTDB lineage: Bacteria > Cyanobacteriota > Vampirovibrionia > Obscuribacterales > Obscuribacteraceae. The sequence goes on from CALRJJ020000061.1 coordinate 9,443, forward strand.
TTCATCGGTAAAGAACTGACTGCCATCATGGACATTGAGGCGGTTCATCATCGAATCAAGAACTCGCTCGGTATTGCTCAGAGTGGCGCGAGAAATTCGCACACGCTTGTTAATTTCGGGGTCGTCTGGCGTCAGCTCAATCAGCTCATCGTAACCAGCAAGAAGCTTCGCCACAGCGGGCTTATAGCTTTGATCGAAGCGGCCAGTCTCACGCCATTGAGTGCGAGTTGTGTTGTACATGGTCTGCCACAATGCAAAGAGATCGTGGGTGAGAGCGGCGATTCCTTGAGCGACTTTCTTCGATCGCAAGGCGATGGCAGACTCGGCCTCCGCTTGCTTTTGCAAGTCGACCAGGACGGCAACAAAGGCTAACTCGAAGCAAAGAGGAATTGCTACAAGTATTAACCCTTTGGCTTTCAAAGATAGCCGCATACCAGATCGAACGCCCTTTTCAGGTAGGTAACCTGACAAGTTTACTTGAAACGATTGAGAGCGTCGTATATTCTTAGACAGCGAATTTGATATATACCCCAGGTTGCCGGAGCGAAATGGCTAAGATCCTCTTTGTGGAAGATGATAAAGACTTGACCGAGATGGTCAATGACTGGCTATCGGCCGACGGCTACTCGGTTGAGGTTGTCCACGATGGCACCGAGGGATGGGAAGTTCTGCGCAAGGGCAAATTCGATTTAATTATTCTTGATTGGCACTTGCCTGGTGGCCTTTCTGGGCCAGAGATTTGTCGCAAATATAGAGACTCTGAAGGCAAAGCACCGGTAATAATGCTCACCGGTAGAACCGAAATTACTGAAAAAGAGCAAGGTTTCGATGCTGGTGTAGACGACTATTTGACCAAGCCTTTCAACCTCAAAGAACTATCGGCACGCTTGCGCGCACTGCTAAGACGGCCACCTAATAAGCTTTCAAATGTTATTACCAATGGCGAAGTCGAAATTGACCTGGTCAAACGCATCGTCACCAAGAGTGGTGCCAAAGTTCAGCTTCTGGCAAAAGAGTTCGATTTGCTTGAATATTTCATGCTTCGCCCTGATGAAGAGCTTGGCACAGATACTCTAATACAGCGGATTTCAAAACCGGGCTCAAAGGCCACGGCAGATACGCTGCTCGAAACTATCACCGGCTTACGCAACAAGCTTGATGATGGCCAAGATCAGTCGCAGTCAATCATCGCTACCATTCCTAATGTCGGTTATGGCCTACGTAAAGTAGCCGCGCCATCAAACTAATTCAAAACTAAGTAAAGACCACTAAAAGCTTGTTAGATAAACTGGGCAATAAGTTGATCTACGGCGTTTCTGCTATCCTTTAATAATGCCAGAGCATAAACACGGTTTAACTATTAGCCCCAGCCAAAAGCTGACCAAGGGTGCGCGCAAGGTTCTCGAGTATCTCGAGCGCGCGCACGATATGACCAGTGCCCAAGATATTCATGGTCTAATGCGCACAGAAGACCCAAAGGCTCCGGGTCTAACTACTGTTTATCGCTCGCTTGAATCACTGGTTGGCCAGGGCTTGGTACAGGCTGTGCAACTCGGCGACGGAGAGCGGCGCTATGAGCTAGTTCGGCCGGGGGAGCATCATCACCATCTTGTATGCGAGTCTTGCCGCAAGAGCCTGCATCTTGATGAATGCTTAATTGAGCAATTTGAAGACAGTATTCGCTCGAACTATGGTTTTCAGGTAAAGGGCCATGTGCTCGAAATCTTCGGCCTTTGCAATGATTGCAGTGGCAGTCAAAAACGCTAGATAAGCAGTCACTATTACACAAGCGCAGAGCAACTGCGGACGGAAACTCTTATGGCCGAGCTAGACTCTATAAAAGCAGAAGAAGCAGCAGAGAAAGCCATTCTCTCACTAGATAATCTAGGTATTTTCGCCTCGGTGCTTTGTCTTATTCATTGCCTGGCTATGCCTTTCGTTGTCGCGGCTATTCCTTTTATAGGAATGCAATGGCAATGGCTGCAGAGCGAAACTACCGAAAACGTTCTCATAGCTTTCATTGTGGGCTTTGCTGTTTTTGCCATTATCCCCGGTTATCGTGAGCATAAAAAACCCATCGCCCTGGCCGGATTAGTGCTCGGCCTGACACTTGTGGCCGCAGTGGCCCTTCTGCGCGGACAGTTTCCCGCCAATTTTGAACTTCCTCTAATATCAGCCGGCAATTTACTGCTAGTCGGAACCCACCTGTTGAACCGAAAGTTCACCCATGGCAGCTTCCTGGCCCACTCCCATGGCCCATCGACTAGCAATGGCGATTCGAAGAAGAACGATCATCAAGGCCATAGCCATGGCCCCGGCTGCAAACACTAAATAGAAGGCTGAACATTAACCACAGTTATGGTTACAGTGGTTACAGGAGAGCAATCTCTTAACCTCACCTTTAACCACTTGAAAAGATACTGTCTGAGCAATCGGGAATGCCTTACGTGGCTTCCAAGGTGCTGAATCAAATAATTTTGAGCGGAGACCCAAATGACTGTAGTGTTTTTCTATGCAATAGTGCTTACTTTCGGGGCAGTTTTCCTCCTCACAGTGGCCCATGATGAAATGATCAGCTTCGCCCACGGCGTGCTTGATTTGGCCACCAAACTTTTGCATTCTTTTGACCGCCTCGGTGATTCCAACTAAGACTGCTTGCGCCTAATCTAGTGCGCGAAAAGTAGTTGAAGAAAATCAACTTTCCTAGGAAACTAGGCGTATGAAAGTTGATTCTTATTTTGTCGGCACATTTTTAATTTTTGGTATCTCGCTGCTGTCTGTGCTCGGCCTTTTGGTTGTGCGCAAATACTTTGACTTAGAAAAGCTAAAAAGCTGCCATGAAGTAGGCGGCTATCTTCTCTCAGTCGTCGGCACAATGTACGCAGTGCTTCTAGGCCTAATTGTGGTCGATGCCATGACTAAATTTCAGACCGCCCGTGAAGTTGTCGAACAAGAAGCAAATTCGCTGGCTGATGTTTTTCTTCTAGCGAATAGTTTTCCGGAAGAGAAATGTCATAAGGTACGAGTGATTTGCAACGACTATGTTAAAGAAGTACTGACTGACGAGTGGCCAGCGATGGCTAACGGCAAAATCAGCACGAGTGCCAGAAAAGCCATAGTCGAACTGATGAAAGAAGTGATGAGCTTTGAACCAGTCAGCGAAAATCAAAAAGCAATTTATCCTATTGCTGTGCAAGAAGCCTGTC
>CALRJJ020000062.1:0-12637 GCA_943367505.1 Flavobacterium psychrophilum
AATCTTCAAGGCTGCCCCAAACTTCATAACCATGCTTCTCATAAAAAGCCTGGGCCTGAAAGCTGAAGGTATCAAGGTAAGCAAAAGTGCAACCGCGCACACGAGCAATGTTCTCAGCAGTTTCAAGTAGTTTCGAGCCATAACCGAGACCACGCATATTCGCTTCTACCGACAACAGATCGACATGCAGCCAACCCCAATTAGTCGAGCCAATTAAGCCACCCACAAGCTTTTCTTGAGCATCTTTGAGCACAACGCTCAGGGGTACTGAAGCCCACTGATAGCCATAGCGCAAGTTGTTGTTGTTGAGAATCTGCGTAACAGCGGCCACTTCTTCAGTGCTCGGCTGATCAGATTGAGAAATGGTGACAGCGCCTGATCTATTTTTACTCTCGGTCACGTTTGCTCCTTCAATTTTGCCTATTTTACGTCAAAAAAAATAGCTGCCACCTTACTTTACTAAAGTGGCAACTAATTTATTCCAATCGCTCAGACCGACTGGCTACTTTGCTTTCTTTATTGCCGGTGGATTCCATACCCCAGTTAAAACCGCTGTCTTAGGCGCATAGAGGCGCATTGTCAATCCTAATTCGCAGAGAGGGGAAGGAAGCCAATTAGCCTCTTTATCTGCCCCAGGAGTTTTATTCTGAATGTAGAGATCTAGGGAACCATCAGAGTTGTACTTAAAGGGCATCCATGAGCTAACGGCAAAACGATTTAAAACATTGGCAGCCTGGAAGCCATCTTTGTCATACATGGTCAGCGACCAGAAAGCATCAACTGGCGGCAGTTCCTCTTTATTGAAATGCATTACATAGTTGTTGGCACCGTTGAGCGGCTTGCCGTCAGCGTCGACAACATTGAGGGGATAAACTGCATCCTCCGGTTGATTGGCACCAAGGCCCACCATAGCTACAATCGCTCGCTTTAGATAATAGTTGCCATAAACACCCATGGTGTCTGTGTTCATATTCCAGCCATTGACTCGACGACCAACAGTTGGCAGTTTTTCAAGCATCAACTTCAAGCCATCGGCAGCACCTTGAGCCACAGCCTTTTGATTGTCGGCACTCAAGGCATTCATGTCAAAACTTTGACCGGGCACTATGCCAATCTTTTTCATGCAGGCCAGAATAGACCAATCAGTGATGTGAGGAGCATTCTCTTTGAGCAACTCTGCGGCCAGAGAGAAATACTTGTCAGCAGACATTTGATTGACTTGCTCAAGAGGTGGAGTAGTCATGTCAACAGAGCTGTCCACTTTCACTTTAGGAATAGCACGGGCTGCGGTTGAACCAAATTGCGAAAGAGGAGTTAGCTGCAAACCGTCTTGGAATTCATGAACTGCAGCATAGTCGTCAGGCCCGTCAGTCTTTGTGCGACCGATCAACCAGGCATACTTAGTGGGCGAATCAATACGTTCAACACCAGCTGGCAACTTGCCACTCCAAGCCGGGCCGCAGATAGCAAGATGCTGCTCGCCAGTGCCGCTTGTACGCCAGCCAGGGCTGGCAAAAACGTCGCTGAACATATCGAGTATTGGCATTAAGTAATAACGCCCTTTGGCATCTGGAATCGAAAGCACAATCGGCTCGGCCGAAAGATCAAACCAGGTAATAGAGTAGAGCGTGTCAAAATTAGGGCGGACAACAGTTCTAAAATCTGCCTCTGGGTAAGCACGCATGTGAGAGAAATAGTTAGATGGACCAGAACCCGGCCTTACGCCGGCATCAAGATTGATGCACTGGCGACGGGTAATTTCCATACTCAAAAGAGGATAGAAGTAGGTATATGCCTCCAGGCCAATATCGTAGGCTTCAGTGCTGGTAAGTGAAACCGTCTTAGGTTGAGCCGCTGTTAAACTCACAGTTATTTCCTCCAGGGGGCAGACAGAATATCACACTGACCTGCTGCCGGTGACAAATTGATTGCAGCTCAATGCTTAAAGCGCTGATTGAACCAGGAAAGTAATTCTTCTCTGCGGCCGGACCAAATATCTGCTTTCACAGGCTCTGTAGGCGCATCGGCCTTTAAGCTCTCGGTTACGCTATTACCCGCCATAACTTGACCCAGGGCCTCTTTCAACTCAGAGGCAGACTGATAGCGATTTTCTTTGTCTTTAGCCAAACACTTAGCAACAATCTTATTTAGCTTCACCTGTAAAACTGGTGCAAGGCCATACAGAGTCATTTCTGGAGCGTCAGTCGTAATCTGCTTAACCAAAATATCCACTGAATCTTTACCATTAAAAGGCGGATTACCTTGCAGAGTCTCAAACAATGCGCAGCCAAGAGAGTAAATATCTGTTCTTCTATCAAGCAGCTCGCCACGGGCCTGCTCAGGACTCATATAGGCAGGACTACCAAGCACATCACCGATTTGTGTAATTTGATCAACCTGATTGACATTAACTGAACGAGCCAAACCGAAGTCAACAAGCTTAACGATTACACCGTCATCGCCGTTGTGAATAAGCATCAAATTACTTGGTTTGATATCGCGGTGAACAATTTCCTTTTGATGAGCATGCTCAAGCCCAGAGCAAGCCTGCGAAAAAATATCAATCACTTCGCGTAAAGGCGGGCGACCATACTGCTTAAGATACTCAGCCAGACTGGCACCATCTACGAACTCCATAACAAGATAGGGCTGGCCTTGCTCGGCCACACCGAAGTCACGCACAGCGACAATATTGGGATGCGATAACAGGGCCGTAACTCGCGCTTCCCTTTGAAAACGCTGCAATGTATCGGCCTGTGCCATGGCCTTCAGATGCAAAACCTTGAGAGCAACACTGCTGCCGATATTAAGCTGCTTGGCACGATAAACCAAACCGCTGCCGCCACCGCCGATCAGTTCGACCAATTCATACTTGCCATTTAATATGGTGCCAAGATAAGGATCGCTATCAAGCTCTGCCTCAATCAATTCTTTTGAAAACGGAGTTACACCTTCAGCTCGAACTTCAGGATAGAGATGACTAAAAATAAGGCTGCCCTTAGGATCAAACTTCTTGAGCAACTTTCTAATTGCCATCTTCAGCTTGGGCTCGCTCTTCTCAGCATCGCCAGACCAGATGGAGGCAAGCAAGTCGTCACTTGTTGGCCGAATATGCGGATACTTAGCGGCAAGCTCTATCAGCTGGAATTCAGGTTCAGGCAAACTATGGGTACGGCCGCCCTTAGTCACTCTCTTATTGATCAGATCAATGTCAATATCACCAAGACTGATACTATCATTAGTGGCACTGCCCGCTCGCCGGATATGAGCCCGCACCCTCGCCCCTAGCTCTTTCATGTTGAAAGGTTTGGCTAAATAATCATCAGCTCCTTCATCAAGGCCAGCTTCCATATCTTCTACGGTGCTTCGGCCAGTCAGCATTATTACTGGCGTTCTGGCTCCACGCTGGCGGAACTGTTTTAAAATCTCGAGGCCACTGACTCCGGGTAAATCCCAATCAAGAATTACCAAATCGTAGGGATTAGCCAGAATGCTAACGAGGCCTTCTGTGCCAGTATGAAAGATATCGACACTATGGTTTTCGAACTCCAATAGAGAACGAACCACATTGGTCAAATCAACATTATCTTCAACTACTAAAACCCTAGGCATACCACTTCAGATTACCACTAACAAACTATCTTTGTCTTTCCCAAAATCGAGGCCTATCAAGTGCACACGCCTAGTTAGTAGAGCTTGGCTAGCCAGTAGAAGCAAGATTAGAGAGCTAGTAACCAGGGTAGGATCTCAATAATGTCAATATAAACCGACGGACAAGCAGACAGGCAAAGACGAACTAGAGATTCAAGTAGGTACTGAATGAAAGAGCATTCTTTTGGCGAGCAGATACTGAAAGATACGGCAGCAAAAGATGAGACTGGCAAGAAAAGTGTCATAGACATGGCGCGCAACGCCTGGGGTGACGGGCCTGCAAAGACAGCGCCCTTGGATGCGTCTACCCGTGCACCCGAGGGGTTGCAAAGCAAAGACGCTGCGGCGAAAGATGCTGGCCCCACAAAAGACAAGGCTCACGAAGCTAAGCCCGAAACATCTGCAGAAGCTCATAGGCTCGCCGAAGCCAGCCATCGCATCAAGCTCCTCAACAACGAACTGCACAAGCCAGGCGGTCCACTTGCTTCTTCGGCATTAGAGTTAGTCGGTTTCGACAAGAACGGTCGCCTGCTATTGATTCAGCGCGACCAGACCGGCCAAGTAGACAGCAAATATCTAGTCGATTCTGAAAGCGGCAAGATTGTCGCCCGCACAAAACCAGGGCACCTAGACAAGTGGGAACATGGCCCTGGCTACAAGAAAGATGGCCACCAGACTGGCGACAGCGGCGAGAGCCGTGGCGCCGAGGCCCAGAAGTCAGGATTTGACGAAAAAACTGGCGCTACAATCACCCGAGATAGCGCTGGCCGAGTGCATGAAGTAATTGATTTTCATGGCGACAAGCGCACTTATCAGAGGGACGCCAAAGGCAATTTAAGTGAAGTGACCATTACCCAAAAGGGTTATGAGCCTGTAGTTTACAGCCAGGACCGCGGGGTGGCCGACGTCAATAACCATCTCTGGTACAAGCAACCGAAAATAGCAGGAGAACCGGCCCCCGGACTTAAATTCGAGGTAGACGGCGACGGTAAATTAACTCAGCGCATTAGCGCCACCCACTCGGTCACCTACAGCCCTGATGGCACCATCACTGAGCATAGAGCCAATGGCCAGGAAATAATAATTCGTCGTGGCAAGCCAGATGCGGCCAAAGACCTGAAACAGACTGATTTGCCCGAGCCCAAGCCCGGGGCACTGCTAGCCTAAGAGTTTGCGGCTTTTCAGTGTGATACTGGAAGCACCATCCATAGTTTCGTAGGTAACCTCTCCGCAGGTCAGATCGAGATCAATACTAGCCACCTTCATGGTGATTGGCAGGCGATCTGACCTAACAGGTTCGGTGACAAAGAAGGTCTCTTCGCCGTGGCTGCTTAGGTATTGGTGAATAGTCCAACCGTTGTTCAAAAAGGCAGCGGTATAGGCACCTTCGTTTGCCTCGAAGTAAACGTTGCCGGTGCTGGGGTCAACGACAAAGCCACTGAGAATAAAAAACTTGATATCACCGTCGGTCGCTGAGAGCCTAGAAAAGACATACTCTTGCCGGCCTTCTGCTCGTTTTATGATGCCGCCGTCGGCCATCGAAACTAATTCTGGACCATCAGCTGAATAATAGACCTGCCAGAGAGGCAAACCGTCGAGAGTGGTTACTGTCTGGGTAAATGATTGGTCGACAGAATTGTGATTTGGTTGGTCACCAGGCTGCGCTGCAGCCTGGTCTGAATTATGATGGGCGTGGGGAAGCACGGCCTCCGCCCCACCCTCGACGCCAGACTCAAGTTCTAATTCTTCCTCTAAGGCGGCACTTGCAGAAGCAGATGGAACAACAGTTCTTTGAAAAGTCGACTCGTCTATGGTTGACAGGTCTGAAAGCATGAACATGCGCACGCCGTTTTCAACATAAACAGAAAGCACCTCCTCTTGCCCACGTTCAGTCTCAACAATGCGGCCGACCGGCTCATCTAAATCGTCAGCAAATGCCTGCACCAGTGACTGAACAGACTCACTTAAGTAGTCACGATCAAAGTCATCGGCCAAGACGTTACTTCCTAGCGCAATTAGCTGTTCCACAAGATCAACTGGTTCGGCTTTGATCGCCATTACTTCCGGCGGCAACAAATCAGTGGCGCGACCAAAGGCAGCACTAATTCCGCTGGAACGGCCCTGCTTGAGCTCGTCAATATAATCGCGATACTTCTTCAGATGATCAGACATAGTGCCGCCAGAGGTCGGCATCTTATTTGCATCGCCAACAGTCACGATAAATTCTCCCAGAGAAGCGCTATGGCTAGGCGAAATAATAGTTTGGCAGTCGGTTTACCGAGGAAAGTTAACTGTAGACGTCTCCTTTTGTCAAAGGTTATGCCACAAGTTTGACAAAGTCTGCCGTTACCCTGAAATCTAATTTACTAGAGCGAGCAAAAACCGATGGCTAATCATCCAGAAAATGGCGGCAAGAAGGCTAGTGATAAGGCCGAGAAACCCCATAAAGCTCCTGCGGATAAACATACCCCGGCCGAAGTCGTTCACTCAATTTATGGGAAATTCACAAACCTAATTCATGGCTCCCAAGAAAAGAGCAATGTCAAAGCCAGTGACAAAGCCGGCGGTCACAAGCCCGCAGCGCCCAAAGAGAATGTAGTAAGCCGCTACATTCATACGGCCGCACAAGCTGGCGAAAAATACATTGCCAAAGCTGAAAAGTATATTGTCAAAAAAATAGACCGCCTCGACCATGGAGTTCATGTTGCCCAAGCAGATAAATTGTCACCTCAAGAGAGGGCAAAACTACATGTTCGCGAATGTACCGATTCTAAGACTGGCAAAGCTTATCACTATGATAAGGAAGGACGCGTCGATGAAGTAAAAGGTAAAAACAAAACCACCGTAGATATTGAATATAGAGACGGCGACAAGAGCCTTAAGCCAAGCGCTGTCAACGTAATAAACAGTCAGGGTGAAATGCTCACCCGGGCTGAAAAGACAAAAAACCATTCGATTAAAGTCGATCAACAAAGTGGCGAAGTCCACACTATTCAGAAAACCGCTGTAACAGTCGAAAATGCGCACGGAGAGAAGAAAACTGAGCCTCGTGAAATTGAGCGCCACATAACAGCAGAAGGCATCATTACCACTGTGGCCAAAGATGGCCAAGGCAAACGAATAGAGAAATCAGCTAGCGGTCCTGATACAAAGGCCTTGTATTTACTTAAATACGAGTATCCTGAAGCGAAAGCCAAAGCTGCTGGCAACGATACAGTACTAGCAAAGCAATATGGTGGAGACGGTCAATTAAAACACCAATTCCTTTTTGCTAAAGCAATAGATGTAGAAAAACAAGACGCCACCATTAGGATTGACCTCAGTCGACAAGAAAAAGATGGCATCACAAAAGAGAGAAACGAAACTTTTAATCTGCATCACGATCGAATAAACCCAATTAAAACGTCCGAAAAAGTAACAGACACGCAGATTGGCAAAATCACAATTAGAGAAGAAGCCCTAGAAAAAGGCAAAGTGCTAAGCAGCAAAGAACTTGCCCTCGACGAAATGGGAAAACCACAATCCCTCAATTACAGAAATGACTCACAAAAAATTGACGTCACGCTCAACTATGCAAATGATAAAGCCGATTCTATTGAAGGCAAAAACGGTGGACTAGACAAAGCGACACTGGTCAAAAGTTTAGATAGCATGACTCTGTTGACGATGCGAGAGTACCAAGTCACAGCGATAGACCACGGAGAGCTTTTGGCCCATCGCGGGCCGAGCAAGCCAAGAGAGGGCGAGCAGCCCACAGGAACAGTAGTTTACAAAGAAGGCGATAAATTAGTTCAGCATCGCGTTGAAAATGGTGTTGTATTTGACAAAGACAATGTCACGAAAATTGGAGTAGTTAAAGACAATGGCGACGTGCAGATTGGCAATACTTCATTCAACATCACTAACAGCAAAGATCATTTAGCGGCATTCACCGGACTAGGCAGCAACGGTAAATATCTTGACCTAACCTACGGCCAAAACGAGACACAAGCAGCCCGTCAAGAAGGTTTCAACGGCTACATAATTAATGGCAACGAAAAGATGCTAGCTGTCGGCGGTCATATATTTGAACCAAATCAGAAAGTACTGGGCCTGATGAGCCGGGATGGCTCGGTAATTGTCGCTAAAGATCTCGATCAAAAAGAAAAAACTGGAACTAGAATCTCAGAGCTAGTAAATAAAAGCGGAATATTCGTTGGCAACGAAAACGGTCATGCACGTCAGTTTGATCTGGCCCAGACATCTCATGGCCAATTCTTCTTACCGTCATTCGACCTCAAGACTGGCCTTCCGGTCATCGATAAAGACGGCAAACAAGCGCCACCTCAGCAATTAGAGCTGCGCTTAGGCATGCTAGTAAACACAGCTACACAAGAACAGATTGGAAAATTTGTGCCACCAACGGAGAAAAAGGACGGCACCTTCGTCGGTGGTCATGTCGTAATAAACGGACGAGAAATTCCTCTATCAAGTTTAACCAATGCTGTGTTCAAGGTAACTATCGATGGTCAAGCAAAAGAAATGCATGGCGCCTGCCTCGGAGCACTTGAGGTCCAAGCCGACGGCACGACTAGACCTAACGTTGGCGGCCTTGTTAATTTAGATGTGGCTTTAGCAAAATCAAAAGAAAATCTCGACCTTAAACAATTAGCTGTAGCAGAAGCCCAAGCACAAGAAAACAAGCATGCTCTTTTAGATCAGGCTGCTACGATTGCTCCGCCGCTTATGCGAGAGGCTATGAGCTATTACAATGCCGTAGACAAGCAAGGCGATGTTTCATCAGACGCTAAAGAAACAGCGCAGAAGCTAGCTCTTAAGCAATACAAGTCAGATAAAATAGCAATTGATAAAATGCTTACGACCGGAGAAGTAGAAGAAAATTCTTTGGCTAAGATTCAGAAAATGGGTCAGTACAACAGAAAAGACAATGCCGTCACCCCAGAACAGCTCCGAGCCTTACTTGACAGTCAAGGCCACGTCCTTGAAAAAGTCTCACCAAACCTCAGCACCTTAGGTAATTTAAAAATTCCCTTTGCAAAAAATCCTGATTTGATTGGCGAGTATGACGTCAATAACTCTTTAGTTTATAAAAAAGGAACAGATACTGTGGTTGGCAGTATCAATCCTGCTACTGGATCTCTGCGCATATTTGACAGCAACGGCAATCAGCTTACCAGATCGCTTTCCGAGCAAGAGCTAAAGGGTGCTTCACTCAATTGTGTCTGCCTCGATGAACACGGCGAAACAAAGAACAAACTCAATTGGGTCAACGATGGCACTGGCCAAATCCAAAGCTTAGACCAACTGCGCAAGCAAGTGGCCCAAGAGAGAGCTTACGCCGAACTGGCATCTAAGGGCGACGGTAGCGGAATATTAGTAGACCGCCTTGAACGAGTAAAAGTACGAGAAAAACAATACAAAGAAGCCCTCGATAAAATTCAATATTCAGGCATCACAGACGCTACAGAAGCAGCAAACGGCCGCACCAGTCTTGAACTCCTACGCGGCGGACCGAAAGAATTTGTGCGCTCTGAGCAAGATAGACCAGACAAACATGCTGTCAGCAAAGTGATTGAAGTACCACACCAAAGCAGCCCTCAAGAGTGCGCCAAAACAGGCGGGGACATGAGAATTGGCCACAATCAATACCTGGTTGATAGGGGCCAGCTATACAAAAAAAGCTTTGATGAAGCAACCAAACAATGGGTGGCCGCAGAGACACCATGCGGTCAGCTAAAGCCTGGTTATGTAGCGCAAATCGACGGCAAAGATATCAATCTGCAAAACGATCCAGATTTCCTTTTCAAAATGAAGATTGAAGGCGACCATAACGAACGATGGATTATGGGACTAGGTGAGACTAGACGAGATGCTTCGGGAAAACTCGTAGAAGGTGGCCTGATTGACTTAAAAGAAGTTATGAGGCAATCAAACGAGTCCAAAGATAAAATCGTTGAGATGGGCAAAGAGTATGTCGACAAACAGAGTTGGGGTCTTCTTGGTTATGCTGTAGACGAACACATACTGCATGGTCGAGAAGCGCAAATCAGTCAACTCAATGACACCACAATTGACGGTCAGTTGCTCTTTCTCAAACAAGCCAAGGCTATGTTTGATGGCGGCCTAAACTCAAATACATTGGCGACAGTAGACATACACCACAATGTTCAATCGATGCAGACACGATTGGCCGAAATGAATGTAGCAGCAAGCGATGCTACCCAGCTCTCGCAAGACGGCCAAAATGTTCAATCAAATGTCAGAGAAGGTTTGGCCTTGGCTGCCACCACGGTACTGACAGGTGGCGCCTCGACAATGGTTAGCGCCGGCACTATGACATTGAGAACAGGCTTGGCCGTCACCGCTGGCGGAGGAGCCCTCAGCTCAGGCGTGCTAAGACAAACACGAGGAGGCGACCTCAAAGAATTTGGAGTCAATAGCGCCGGTGGTTGCATCGAAGCAGTAGTGATGTACAGCGGTGGCAACCTCGGCCACATTGCCAAAAATTTTACCGCCGTCGGCAAAAGCGAAGTTTTATTAGAGGTCATAGCAGAAGAGCAGAATTTGGCGAAATTTTCAGCACTAGCCAAAGAACAAAAGCTCTATCAAAATCTTGAAACCTTAGCGGAACTGCAAAAAGCGGGAAAACTACAACAAGCAAGTACTGCGGCAATCAGTGAATTAGCAGCCAATCCTGAAGCCTTAAAAATGGCGTCACTACTGAACTCTGGCAAAGGTGCAGAAGTAAAAGCACTTTGCGATATCCTAGGAAACAAGGCCACCAGCGATATACTTACAAAAGCAGTGAAGCTAGGGCCCGGTTTTATCCAGGGCACGGGCTATGGTGCCAGCGCTGTCAACGCCTTCTACCAGACCACCAGCTTCAATTCGGTCAATGCCCTAAAAACTGGCAACACGGAGGAGCTCGGCTTCACTAACTTAGTCTTAGGCTCAGGTGCGATGCTGGCAGGTGATGGCATTACCGCGTTATCGCATCTAGGACCAAAAGCATCGCTAGACCGCTTTGGCAAAACCGGCAAATTCGTTGACACCCTTATCAGCACCTATCCTGATGCGGTGATGAACAACAGCATTAATGCAGCCCTTAATGCTCGGGTGCGCATGTACGAAGTTGAGCGCGAAAACATCGCCCATGACCTTGGCATAGACAAAAGCCAGGTAACTGCAGAAAAATTCGAGAAGTTTAAAAACACTCATCGCATGAATGCCTTTGTTTTCGATGCGGCCATTGACGGTGCTGCTAGCGTAGCCTTCACCCATCCATTTACCCATGCAGGCACACACTATATGGGTGAGAAAGTTGAGGCCCGCGATCAGACCAGAATCAAAGATTCTGTGGCCAACGAATACTCAACATACATCTCCAATATTGAAGCAAAAACCAATGCACCAACCAGCGCGACTCCAGTAGAACTGCACAAGAGTGTGCTCACAAACGCCAACGGACTAGAAACAGTATTGATTAAAGACCACACTGGGGAACTGGCCCAGGTGGGTCTGCCAAACGGCGTTGTGTTAAGCAAAGGAGCACAGGGTTGGTCAACAAACCGGCCCGACCACACACTTACCGATGTCAAATCTGTTAACACCGACAGCCAAGGCAATCTGACAATTAAGCACGGCGAAAATAGCACAACCTCAATTTTGCACGATGGTACAAGCGTAGAGAAACGCGCCCTAGGAGCACATCGGGAAGTAGTAGAAACCGCTACACCACAGGGCGCAAAAACAACCGTTGTAAAAGAAGACGGCAAAGTCACGTCCATAAAAACAGATGGCAACGAAACTAAAGTAATTTACGATAGCGAAGGCCAGCCCAAGAGCATAGAACCCTTTGCTGGTGCGGAACTGCGTAAAGACGAAAAAGGCTGGTCTCTATACTACTCAGACAAACTCATTCAAAAAGAAGCCTATTCTGATATCAAAATCTTGCCAGACGGAACCCTGGTAAAAGAAGGCAAAAGCCACACCGATGGGTTGCCATTGAAAACCATCGAAAAACCAGACGGTTCTATACTAACAACTAAAAACGATCATTTGACAAAAATTGTCGATGCGAATGGGCACGAAACCACCATAAAGCGCGACAAAAATGGCCAGCCATCCGAGCTAAAGCTTTCAGCCGGTGCGGAACTAGTAAAAACCAAAGATGGCTGGGATATGGTGGTCGATGGCCAGCACACAAAATATTGCAAAGAAATCGCTATCGATACCGATGGCACGGTGCACCATGTCAATGAAATTGGTGCCATTTCGAGCAATCACCTCGATGGTTCAATAACTAGATATTTACCGGGAGACAGTGTTGGCCCCATCGACTACCACAAAGAACTTTCCACCTTCGAGCAGCACTTAGACTCAATTAAAGACCCAATTGCAGCTGCTTACATCAGAGAGGGCATGCTCGACACCCATGATCGTCTAAGAAAAGATCCAGCAACTGCCGAAGCAAAAATTGCAGAGCTTCTCTATGACGCAAACAAATTGCTAGAAGCGCCTGGCAAAGTGCCTCTGGAACAAAGGCAACATTGGCTTGACCAATTTTTCAGCTTGGCCGCTAAGCCTGAATTTGTCAGCCAGGGTAGTGATGCCACCTGCCCCTTGGCGGCATGCGAGCAAAGAGAATACGCCCTGCATCCTGAAACCTGGCTGAAAACCCTCAGAGTATTAAATGAAACTGGCGCTGCTGTAAATCACAGAGGCGAAGTCATAAAAAGCTTCATAGATAGTGCTGGCAACTTCAATATAGATGCCGCTAGAACTGGCATACGCCCGGAAAATTCATTCACAAGAGTGGATGGCCAAAAGACTGAAGTAAGCGAAATTGTGCAGTCCGTTCTCAATGAAGTGATCGGAATGCAAAACGGCGGTCGTAAAGATCTATTTTACGCCGAACAACTTGAACCTATGATGAAATTCATGACCGGAAGAGATGAAAAATTCGTAGTGGCTAACCCCAAAGACA
>CALRJJ020000063.1:0-12474 GCA_943367505.1 Flavobacterium psychrophilum
TCTATTGAGTAGCCGCCTTTAAGGTCTGAGTACTGGTCGCCAATGTTGACGACAATTTCATAGCCCATATCTTCGATCTTCTTGCGATAGGCTGACTTCATGGGAATGGCCGAGCTCTTATCTTCATTGCCGCGCAGGTAGAGGCCATCGTAGGCGATACCATATTTGACCAGGTTGGTGATGGTGGCTCGACGCAGTTTTTCGACGCGACCTGATATCAGAAATACTGCCAGGCCCTTTTTTCGGGCATAGGCCAAAAGCTCGACTGATGGTTTCAAAGGTTTGCCGGCCGCTTCGTCTACCCAGGCAGCAAAGCCATCCCAGTTAACTTCTTTGACGTCTTTAGCTACTTCTTTTTCGATGAAAGGCCGGTTGTCGAGAATGGTCTCGTCGATGTCTGAGACGATGCATAAGGCCTTTTCTTTCTTGGTGGTTTTAGCCTCAGCTAGGGCTTTGTCTATGGCCGCTTTGCCTCGGGCGACGGCCTGGTCAAATTCTTTCTCTGATTCTTTTGAATAGCTGAATTTCAGCGCTTCTTTTATCGGTGGCAGGCTATGGTCGGCCTTGCTGTGCATGGCCTCGATTTCTACGGTCGAGTGGGCTAGAGCCAAAGGCGGAAACAGAACCAAGGCGATGGCAAGCAGGCTGAGCTTGCTGTATTGCCGCGGCAAAAGCCTAGAAAAGCGTGTTTTTTGCATTGTTGAATAAGTCTTCTTGATCAGCTGCCGTTCATTTTAACGCCGCGACCAGCAGCATAGGTGGTACTGCCGCCGATAATTTTTTGTTTGCCGGATAGTGGTTTCACTTCCATTGTGCCTACTACAGCTGTGGAGTGCACCCCTTCGTAGGTACCCCAGCAGTTAGTGTTGACTTTCTTTGGCTTTGGTTTGATGTAAGAGAGCAGGCGGTCAGACTCGGCAATGAAGACCAAGATGAAAATAGCTACTAAGGCGCTGGTCAGATAAAACAATCCGTCCATATTCAGTACTTATCCTCTTCTTGCTTCTGATTTGGTCTAGATTCGCTCTCATGGGCGATGGGCTTGAGATTAACTCAGCGCCGAGTTGTTGTAAATGGGAAAAATACTCATATTCAATAAAGAAAAGAGGGGCGTTGGGCCCCTCTTATTCGTTTGTTCTTGCTGTTTTCTTGGATTGTTTCTGGTGAAAAAATCTAGTTTTTGACAATATTGGCCAGGTCGCGGTAAAGGCCAGCAATCAGCATTGTGATAGCTGCGGTATTGGGATTTTCTTCAGAAAACTTGGTGAATTCCAAGATTTTGTGTTCGAAAATTCCGAGTAATCTCGTGTCAAGGGCTTGGGCGTGCTCGTTGCGGTTCATCGATAGCTCTTTCTAGGCTAAAAAATTCTGGGAAGAAAAGACTGTATTAAATATTACTCAAACGCCGGAAAACCTCAATAGGTCAGAGAGCAAAATCTACTGAAAAGTCAAAGTTTTATCTATCAAACCAAATGTATATACGTTGTCTAAGCAGTATAACTGCCAAATCGTCCTCTCGCTCGGCTAAGATAAGAAAGGATGCTTTTCTTCAAAAAAGCTCAAGCAAAGGGATGGTATGTCGCAGGCACCATATTCGATTCATCCTACAGTCAGGCAACTGCTGACCTCTGATTCATTGGCAGAGGCACAGGTGGTTGTAGGCAGCGATTTGCTTGATCGGCAGGTCTCTCAAGTAATTTCTACAATTGGCACTCAGCCGCGGGCTGGCAGCTTGGTGGTGACGCGTTCCGATGCTTTGAGCAAGGTGGAGCTATCTACTCTCCCGCTGTTGTCGGCCTTGGTTATTGTCAAGACAAGTGCTGATTATGCCACCGGCTCTAGTGCGGTAAATAATTCAGCCACGGCTGGGTCTAAGGCTAGTTCTGCTGCTGGTTCTGGTGCTGTTAATAGTGCTGGTACCGCTAATAGTGCTGCTGCCAATGCTGTTCCTTCTTTAGTCGACGCTGGGGTGCAACGCCTGATTAAGCGCTGTCAGGAGGCCTCCGTTGCCTTGATAGTAGTACCAAGTTATGGCGATCCAGCTCAGGTAATCGAAGATTTCCGTTTTGTCTTCTTGCGCGAGTTGAAGCACTCTTCTGCTCGCCTCTATTCAGTCATGCTTAGCATTGTCCTTGAAGAAGGCTTGGATGGTCTGGTGGAGACTGTTTCGGGTTGGCTTAATCGCCCGTTGGTGGTTGAAACCGCTGAGTTCAAAGTCTTGGCCGCTCGTAATATGGGAGCTACTCCAGCTGCTCAGCAACGCAATTTGCGAGAAGAAGGTGCCAATGCTCTGCGCTCTTATCAAAAGAGTCGCGAGGCCCTAACGCCCGGTACTGCTCCTCATCGCGATATTACCTCTGAAGTTAACATGACACCGTTTAAACTGGGGCGGAGATTGGTTTTCCCTGTTCCGCTGAGCGACGTTTTAGTTGGTTACGTCTCGGTTATGATTCGACCTCAAGACGATGAGATTGCGCTCTGTGAGTACATGCATCCTCTGACTTTGGCCTGTAAGGTCGATTTTTCGCACCGTCTAAAAGATTCGCCCACTTTTTCAGTGACGCAGAAAACTCTCTTGAAAGATCTGCTTTCGGGACGCACTCTTTCTGCCGCTGACCAAGAAAGGCTCGATCGGCATTTTGGTTTTGACCTGTGCGATGGTTTTCTCGTTTTTGCCGTAGATGCTCGATTTGCTGAAGACGGCAAAGCCACTGTTTCGCCATCTGCTGCTGTGGCTTATCCTGATGATACTTATATTTCTTGTGAAGCCGAGGGCATGCGCGCCTTTGTTATCCCCTACAAAGAAAAGTCATCTGAACCCTGGCTTACTCACGCTGAGACTCTCTCAGCTCGCATTAAAGAACTTAATCCTGGTGTAAAAGTAAGACTAGGTGCTGGTCGTTTGATTACCACCGCCCTCGATTTGCCCGATGCTTATGGCGAGGCGAGGCAGGCCCTTGTAGTCGGCTCTATGATTGATGCCGATGGTGAGTTTCTTCTCGGCTACGCTGAGCTTGGTATCAAGCGCTTGCTTTACTTGATTATTGATCACCCTGAATCAGATCGATTCTTGGAAGAAAATTTGAGTTTGCTTGAGGCCTATGACGAAGAGTGGGAATCTGAATTGGTAGAAACTCTGCGAGTTTATGTTGAACATGGTGCCAACTTAAATTCTACCGCTCGCTCGTTGTTCATTCACCGCCACACTTTGCGCTATCGTTTAGAGCAGATTGCTGACATTCTTAAGGTCGATATTGACTCCCAAGAAGTTTTGCTGAACTTGCAAATTGCTTATTTAATTCGTGATATGAAAACTGGGCAGAAGAAGCGCTAGTGGAAGAAGTGAAGCAGAATTCTAGTAGTAGTAGCAGTACGGCTGTACTGGTGGCCGATCGAGTGTCAAAGCGATTTGATGGCGCCGCTAACAATGCCCTTAACGATATTAGTCTAGATGTTGCCCCCGGGGAGTTTTACAGTTTTCTCGGGCCCTCTGGTTGCGGCAAAACAACGCTGCTTAGAATTTTTGCTGGCTTTGAAGAACCGACTAGCGGAACCATTTTCATTGATGGTAAGCAAACCATAGGTGTTCCGCCCTATAGAAGACCAGTGAATATGGTGTTTCAGAGTTATGCTCTCTTCCCTCATATGTCGGTTTTAGAAAATGTTGCCTTTGGTTTGCGTTCGGCAAAACGCTACAGTAATTCTGAAATTGGTGAGAAGAGTAGAGAAGCTCTTAAGATAGTGCGTTTGAGTGAGTTTGCTGGGCGCTTGCCGGCGCAACTTTCTGGTGGCCAGCAGCAGCGAGTTGCTCTCGCTCGTGCCTTGGTTATGCGACCCGTGGTTCTCCTTCTTGACGAGCCCCTTTCGGCTCTAGACGTTCGTATTCGCGAAGAGATGCAAGAAGAGTTGTCGCGCTTAAAGCG
This sequence comes from Flavobacterium psychrophilum, assembly GCA_943367505.1. Taxonomy (GTDB): domain Bacteria; phylum Cyanobacteriota; class Vampirovibrionia; order Obscuribacterales; family Obscuribacteraceae. The sequence continues at coordinate 3,924 of CALRJJ020000063.1, forward strand.
CGAGTTGAATCTGACATTTGTTATGGTTACTCATGATCAAGCTGAGGCACTGGCTATTTCTACCAGAGTAGCTGTCTTCAACGGTGGGAATTTAGAGCAAGTTGGTACACCTGCTGAAATTTATGAGCAACCTAAAACCGCTTTTACTGCTGGTTTCATTGGTCGCTCTAATTTGCTGGCTGGCAAAGTTGTCTCTTGTGATAATCAGTCGGTGCTGCTAGATTGTTCTACTGGTCGAGTGCTTAGTCTGTGCACCGCAGGTAGTGCAAGTCTGGCAAGATTTGCTGTGGGCGACAATGCTTTTGCTTGTTTTAAACCAGAATCAGTGACATTAATGGCAGAAAGGTCTGATTCTAGTGAGAATGTAATTTCTTGCCGCATCGCCAATAGTTCTTACCTTGGTAGCTTGGTCGATTTAAAGCTCACTTGCGCCGCTGAGGGAGTTTTGCTGCGAGCAGTGGTGCCATCTTCGGCTTTGCATTGCTTAAGCGCTGAACAGCTAGCTGGTGCAGAGTTATATCTCACTTTCACTCCCCAGTCTGTTACTGTGATCTCTGCCTGACCTTAGAGATAAAAGGAAAAATATGGCTGCGCCCTTTGAGCAAATGCAATTGAATCGTCGGCAATTGCTTGCGGCCATGTCTTCAATGCTGCTCCTTCCTGCGCTATCAGCTTGCAATTCAAGATCGTCTGATGGCAGCGCCGATCGGCAGCTCAACATTCTTAATTGGGCTGACTATCTGCATCCTGATGCCATCCCCGAATTTGAGAGACGCTATTCTTGCAAAGTAGTTTATGACACCTTCGCTTCAAACGAAGCTCTGATGGCCAAATTGCAAGCCGGTGGTAGCCTCTATGATGTTATTGTGCCGTCTAGTTATATGGTCAAGCAATTAAACAAATTAGACATTCTTTCGCCCCTCGATCATAGTCGGTTGCCGGGCTTAGCCCATATGATGCCGCGCTTTACTAATTCGGCCTTCGATCCTGGTTTGCAGCACTGTGTGCCCTATACCTGGGGCACCACCGGTATAGGCTTTAGTCTGGCCAAATTAACTGAACTGGGCTTGCTCAATAACTCTTCTGATTTATCATTGCCATGGGAAGTATTTTGGGACAAACGGCTGTCACAGCGTATGACTTTGCTTGATGATGGCCGTGAAGTGATTGGTATGTCATTAAAAATGGCTGGTCATTCTTACAATACTATTGAGAAGCCAATTATTGCTGCCGCCACGGCCAAGCTCATTGAGCAGAAGCCGCTCACCATGTGCTATACATCAGATCAAGTAATTGTTGAGTTAGCCAGTGGCGACTCATTTTTGTCGCAAGTATTTAGTGGCGATGCTTATCAGGCGCGGCGCGATAATCCTGATTTGCGTTATGTCATTCCCAGCAATGGTGCCTCAATTTGGACTGATAATTTCTGCATACCGAAAACCGCTCCCCACGTTGATCTCGCCTATAAATGGATTAACTATATGCTTGAGCCTGCTGTGGCAGCCGCTTGTGCTAATTTTACTAATTATGCAATTGCCAATGAAACAGCCTGGAAGCTGGTTGACACTCATTTGCGTCAGGACCCGAATCTTTATCCACCCGCCAATGTCATGGAGCGCTGCGAAGAGTTGGGTGAGATTGGCTCAGCCATCTTCATTTTCGACAGCATGTGGACCGAGCTTAAGTGTGCTTGATTATTGGGTTTGTGAGCCAAGAATGTCTATTTATTAGCCACAAGAAAAATTGAACCGCCATCGACTTCATCGTTTTCCATGGTTTTGAAAGCTTTGAAGAGATCTTGCAGCTCGTCTAGCTCATAGCGGCGCAGCATCATGCCTTTTCGAGCCTTGTCTGTATAAACATGGGTGCCGTCTTCGAGGGTGTAATACTCGCCTGGCCCGCCGCCCACTTTGTCAAAGCAGCCGATAAAAATGCCACCGTCTTTGAGCATTGTATAAACTTTATCAGTCAGTTGCTGGGCCTGTTTAATGGGGAAGTGTTCAAAAATTGAATTGGCTACGACGGCATCAAAACTGCCAGCCTGGTATTGCAATTGCGAAGCATCAGCTACGTCGAAGGAAATCTTCAGGTCTTCTTGTGAAGCCCAGGTATTGGCAAGATTGATAGCCTGCGCGGAGACATCGACACCCACGACCTCAAACCCTTGTCGAGCCAGGTAGACCGCCAGCCAGCCGGAGCCGCAGCCGAGGTCAAGTACTTTTTTTGCCCCGTTCTTCTTCAATTCATCGGCAATGCGCGGAATGTAAGACAAGTCGGGCAATTGCGTGTACGGCACCTTGCACATATTCCAGGCTTTTTCCCAGAAGCTGATGTTTTCCTGGTAGACGACTTCAAGGGGCAGCCCTGCCCCTTCTTGCCTTTCGCTGTTAGTGATTTTGTCAGCTTTAGTCATCGTCAAATTCAAAATTCTCGCTCATAGAGCCCTTAGCCAAATCGTTTGGATTTGGCCGGGATGACCCATGTTAGCACTGACCCTCTCAAGCGATGGCACTTGAGAAGAGATGTAAAGGGTAACATTAAGTCACAGTCTGCTTATCTGAGATTAAGCCCATTGGTACAGTGGTATCTATTTAGGCAGGAAACCTATTAAAATCTAGTATCTTACTTTCACTAGTTCAGCGCTGGTAAACAGAAATTGACGGACGAGTCCGGCCGCATACAATTGCAGATGATGCTGGTACAACAGTCCGGCGCTGGGGCATTGCCCCTAAGTATTTTGGCGCCTGATAGTTTTTTGCCATTTATTCGTGAACTAGAAAAACTTAGTCTTGACCAGAAATTAGCGCCAGTAATCGTCTACTGGAGTCGACAGAGTGCTGCCCGGCTTTTGCCTGGTGGGCGTTACTTTGGCACATTGCTGCGCGAGTCGACTTGTGTCTCTTGTTTCTCAGAAGAAAGACAAGATTCGCCTGATGAATGGTGTGTTTTGATGGAGAGCCCTGGGCTCTCCATTGTTGTCTATGGCCAGCAAGCTATGGAATCGCCTAACTCAGAGAAATATCAATGCACGGGTTCTATGGAGCCTGCCATTGTGCGTGAGTCGTTCAACCGTCTCTTGCCTATCTGGCAGTCGCTCAATCTATCTGAGAGCAACCGTCTTGAAGATTGCCGTGTTTCGCTGGGGCCGGGCGGCAGTTCACCGGCATCTGTGCAACGTATGAAAGCGGCATGGCCGGTGGTAAAAGCACCGATTCAGCAAGGCTTGATTTTGCAAGGTGATGGCGCCAATGCTTCTTACTACGACAACAACATCAGCGGTGAACATTCCCTTCAGGCCAGTCAATCAACTACCGGCCCGAACAAAATTTCGCCCATTGCCGTAGACGTACTTACTACTTCTTCTAACTTCACCCCGATTGATGCCAATCCATCGCCTATGCAGGCTGTGGTTGGTGGTTTAAGCAAAGAAGAGATGGACAAAATTATTGCCCAGCATTTGGCAGTGGGTTTGCCACCACCAGATGCTTCGTTTTTCCAGGCTCCAGTGAATAGCGGCGGCATGACTTTCCCTTCCGCCAGCAGTTCCAATTTCGCCCCGACCGCTCCCCTCGGCAATCAGGCTATTTCCGGTCAGCATGCTGGGCCTTCAGGTTCTCCGTCGAGAACTGGCGATGGCAATGGTGGTGGTGCTGGTTCGGGCACTGCCAATCCTGCTAATTCTAATTCTGCCAGTGGTCCAAGCGGCGCTGTCAGCGCCGGAGTCAATGGTGATGGCGCTAATGCTGCCATTCAAGGTGATGGACAGGTTGACGCCCGTGTGCCTGCTCCCGCTGAGACTCGCAAGGGCGGTAAGGGCGGCACGCGCACCAATCTTAAAGCTGTCAAAACCACCGACGCCGATGCCAAAAATCTAATTCCACCGGCTGCTCAAACAATTATTAGTGACATTATTGGACAGCTCAGGCACTCCAGCGACCTCACTTCAATCTTGCAGTACGCCATTGAAGTGCTAACTAATGTCCTCAAAGCTGATCGCGGATTGATTTGGAAAGTGGTTGGTGACCAGCTTGTAGTCACTAACGAGTATTCGATTACTGGTCATACTTGTTTTGTCGATAATCAACTCAATTCACAAGAATCAATGTCGATTGTGCTTGAGTTTCTCTCTCGTTTCCCTGATGAGTCTGGTGCTGGTGTTATTAGCATTCCGGACACGGCGCAAGATACTGATTTGCACAAGACCTCACGCACACTTTCATCGCTGCTGGAGTTAGGCGATGTGCGCGGACGCCTGATGGTTCAGCTTCGCTCTCGTGGTATCTTCTCTGGATTTTTGGAGCTGCAGCAGTGTGGTAATCCGCGAGAATGGACCACTGAAGATGCAGTCGTGCTGCAGAAAGTAGCTGAAATGCTTTCAGTTGTTGTGCAACAATCTTTCGACCAATCGAAGATTGAAATGGACGCGCAAGAAATGAAGCTGATCAATGAGATCGCTAGTCTCTTCCGCGATTCTAAGGGCCAGACCAGTCGTGATTCACTGGTTAAATCAGTGCTTCTTGTGGCCGACCACATGGGCTTCATTCACTCGCAAATCTATTTGTTTAACCAAGATAGTGGCGTGCTGGAGCCTCAGATTCGGGCTGATAAAGAAAGTTCTGTGGAGCTGGAGAATAAAGACAATCCATTCGTTGCCGTCTTCGAGTCTGGCCGCGGCAAAGTTGTGAATATGGAATATTCAAGAAAGGGCGATCCTTTCTTCGGCCACGACATGGCTCTGGTGCTTCCTCTGATATCAGAAGGGACCCGCCTGGGTGTTATCGGTCTATGGCAAAGGCAACCGAAGCGACCACAATTCAAGCCCCAAGATAGAGAACTGGGTCTAACAATTGCCGGTCACTTGTCTAACGTAATTCGAGCAGACATGGCTGTTCAGCAGATTCGTGCTGATCAAGTGCGCGAGAGTTTGATCAATAAAGTGTCAGTTGAAATCAAGCGCTCGCTCAAAGAAGCTGACCAAATCATGGATACTTTGGTGCGCTCTGTGCGAGAGTATTTCCAGCTCGATTTGTGCGTGGTTTCTCTTTATGATGGCCCTACCGATGATGCCACTAAATGTAAGTTTGCTGGTTTAGATGAGGAGTTTCCTCAGCCTGAGCCGCCTGATCCAGAAGACTATGGTCATCCTGATGACGAAGTAGTTAAACCCCTGGCTCATATGATTGCTGACCGTATCTTCGCTGGCGCTCTTGAGCAATTGAGAGATGGGCAAACTGTGTTTGTCACGCCAGAAGAAATTAAGACCCGCTTAGAGCCCGATATCTTGTCGAGTGAGTGGGACAATCGCTCGGCTATATGTGTGCCTTTAGGTCAAGGCAATAACTTTAAAGCCGCCCTGATGCTTGTGGCGAAAGATCGCACTAGGTCATTCCCTGATAAAGACATGCGCATGGTAATTGACTTGGCTGATCGGGTTGGTGTGGTGATCTCACACGCTGAGCTGTTCGCTACTGTTGAGAGACAGGCGATTACTGACCCAATGACTGGTTTGTTTAACCGCCGCTATTTTGAAGAGCAACTTACTAAAGAAATTGATCGTTTCCAACGCTTCGGTCACCCCTTCTCATTTATCATCGTCGACTTAGATTATCTCAAGCGCATCAATGATAGTAAGGGCCACCACGTTGGAGACGCCGCTATCATCCATATTGGTAATGTGATTAAGCGCAGCGTGCGCGAAATTGATACTGTGGGCCGATTTGGCGGTGAAGAGTTTGTTGTACTGTTGCCTGAAACCGATTTGAAATGGGCAAAGATGGTGGCTGAGAGAGCTTGCGCTGCTATGCGGGAGAAACCAGTCGAAGGTTGGGGTATTGTCACCGCTTCAGTTGGTGTCGCTACTTTCCCCCACGATGCTCAAGACAAAGAGCGTCTCTTTGAGCTGGCTGACCAAGCCCTTTTCTTAGCTAAGCATAGAGGCCGTAACCAAGTTTGCACAGTCACTGAAGATTTGATGCCTAGTCTTGCTGCTGGCGGCGAAGAAGAATTGAAGAAAGCGATGAAAGTAGACAATCGCATGGGCCCTGTGGTGGAGAAGCCAGCTGCCGCTGCTGCTCCTGTGGCAAATCTTGTGCCCGAGTTTGATGTTGAATTGATTCGCGAGAAGGGTCTGCTCGGAATGTTAGCCCAGCTAATACGTACAGTTGAAGAGCGCTCGTCTTATGGCCCCGACCGTTCGTCGCGGGCTTATGGTTATGCCAATCGTATTGCTCAGGCATTGCATTTGACAAAAGACCACACCGAAGTAGTGTCACTAGCGGCGGTGCTATGTAATCTTGGCAAAATTGCTGTACCGGAAGAAACATTGAAGCGCCCTGAGCCATTGTCTGATGAAGATTTGGTCTACATCAATCAGGTGCCGCATACTGGTGCTAAATTCTTAGAACCAGCCAAAGTACTGGCCAAAATATCTCCTATTGTAGAAGCGTATCAAGAGCACTGGGATGGCAGCGGTTATCCCAATGGTATCAAGGGTGATGTCATTCCGATTGAGTCGCGCATCGTTTCGTTGGTAGACGCTTACACCGCCATGACCAGCGATAGACCATATCGTGAGGCCCATAGTCATGAGGCTGCTCTTAAGCTCATTCAAGAAGGCGCTGGCAAGGAATGGGACCCTCGTTTGGTCAAAGTATTTGTCTCGCTTTTGCAGAAAGACAATAAAGCGGAAAAACACTAGTATATTTCACCAACTATTTAGGTGAATCGCTGCACCCTGCAGTGCTCTGTTTGTCTTGCTTAGCTCAGGTCTGGGGATATCCCCTATATATGTAGATGGTCCGATAATTTCTAATGTTGAAAGGGCTTGTCAGGTCTTGGCAACTTGCTATAATTGAAACATATCGCACGAAGCCAATGCTCTCCTGTCAGCGGGCCACCAGTAATGGATCCCGGAGTAAATCTCAAAGCACATAGAGCGGTTCTCGTCTCGATACAGTGAAAGCCCGTCGATTGCTGTAATGGCAATTTGTTAGGAGCAGACCCCTGTGAGCCCGGTGTGTGAACCGGCACAGGGGTCTGGTGCTTTTTGTAGTATTGTTCTGTTGTAAGTCAGACAATCTTCTATCAAGCGGCAAAAAATTCTTTCAATGGTTCCTCGCTTTCCAGTTGCTCTATTACTATTTGCTCTCGTCAACGTGGCCTTAGCTTCTTTTTTGGTGCCTGCTGCTAAACCAGAATTGACTTTAGCTGACGTTAATCTAACGCCCAAAATATTAGAAGAAGGAAAGCCCGCTAGCTGGTGGTTGGCCCGTACCTTTTTGGCCAGTGCCAGAGTGCCAGATGTAGTAGTCTGCGGCAGCTCTCAAATTGGAGGCTTACAGGCTGCTGATGCTAATACCTCGGGCAAAACTGTCGACCTGGTATTCAATAGACGCTGCCTTACTATAGAGAATGATCTGGCCAAAGCATTTGGCCCCGGCGCCGAAGTCTTTCTTTCTGCCTTACCGGGGGCCATGGTTTCGGATCATTTTGCTATTTCGCGAGCACTCTTTCGCCCCAGTCACCACCCGGCTCTGCTAGTCCTCACGGTTTCCCCGCGAGATTTTATCGATAATACTTTACCCTCAGCTGGTGCCACCGATTCATATCGCTTTTTCTCTCAATACACTGATATGAGCGCCTACACTGGCTGGGCTTTTCATGATCCCTGGTCACGTTTTACTTACTTCGTCTCTAGCGAACTACCACTGCGCAGTCAATTGGCAGTTTTCAATCAGACGGTTGAGCATTTTGTAGAAAAACTCAAAGAGGCTGACACTGCTGGCGGTGGCGTTGCTTCTAAGGCTTCATCAACGGCAACGAGTGCCGCTGCTTCTGCTGCCGAGCAAGTCAAATTTGTTATGGGCGCTTATGGGGGCAATCTCAAACCCGGTCAAGCAGTTCTCACTCCGAATTTGCCCAAGATTTATGTAGACAATAGCCTTGATTATAAGCATCGCTACAAAGATCAATATCCGGTTTCGTACGACATTCAGTTCAACTTTATGCACTCCTTTTTGGCACAGCTAAAGCAAGAAGGAATAAAAGTTTTGGTAGTAGGAATGCCCCTGACAAAGGAGAATCGCCAGCTTCTATCTAGTGACTTTTGGCAAGCCTTTCGCAGTCGCTTAGCTGCAGAATGTCAATATAGCGGGGCCGAATATCTAGACCTTTCGGCTTCACCGAATTTTTTGCTTGGTGATTTTTGCGACACTGTTCACCTTAACGCCGATGGTGGCACTCGCCTGGCTGAGTATATAAGCAAGGCCATAGAGAAAGCACCCCAGCTTCGCTCTGCACTGAAAGAGCGGTTGGAGCCATTGCGCCAGACCGCTAGTCCGAAATAGTTTTGCAGGGCTTGCCAAGCTTGTGTCTAAAGCGTAATTCTAGCTCTGCTTCAGATTAGGCCGATAACTGGTGCATTCAACAGCATAGGGCCGCACAGGTTTGAGGCATTTCTCGCTGTCGTTGAAGCGGCAGTCGTCGCAGAGATAGGCCCCTTTGCCCCTGCGATTTTTTAGAGCGGCAATGCTCAGAGCTAAGGTTGCCCCTA
>CALRJJ020000064.1:0-12431 GCA_943367505.1 Flavobacterium psychrophilum
AGTTGCAGCGTCTTTCGTTCCTGCAGTTGCCCTAGATTCAAAAGCTCTCTTTCTCAAGCTGTTTTCATCGCGATTTGGCAGTTATGCCCGCACTATTAGTAGTGCTAATAGCAGTGCTAACTGGCGACAATTGAGTCAGTTCCATCAACTGAGCGATGAAGAGATTCTTTCTTCTATCTCAAAAGAATCTAAAGCATATAGAGCTCTCAGCGTTCACCAAACTGAGTCGTTTCTGATTTTGCAATTTAACCCAGAAGACCGTGACTCTGACAGAAACGTTTGGGAAAAGCTAAGCGCTGCTCTCTTGTCTGCAGGTCTAAGTGGTCTGAAGTTGTTTCAGGTGGCTGAAGGTTCTACCTATCAGGTCTTTATCAATCTTTCTAAGTCGGCTAACATCCTCCCCTTGTCTAAAGGGTTGACCAATCATCTGGTGCAATCTGGCATCACCAATGTTGAGGTTTTGAGACCAGGCAATCACTTTATCTTGCCGCTGCAAGAAGGTTATCGCTGGATGAACGATGGCGTTTTGCCGGTTATAGCTCGCCATGAGATGTCTGAAGAGATGGCTCTTAACTTCTTTATGGGTGAAGTGACCAAGGTGACTGTCTGCCCAGAGCAGTTTGTCGAACAATTCAAAGAGTTTCTTGAAGCTGAGCGCAAGAGAGAAATTATGGAGATTGTTCCACCCGAAGAACTAGGCGAAGAGGGTGCTAAACCCAAGCGCAAAGAGCGTCGCCTTAGGATTTTGCCTTAAAATTTTGGTCACGGTTAGGTCACGGATTCGTCACCAGTCGGTTTAACCCGATTGTTATTGTTGTTGCATGAACGAGATGCGGAACGCACTCGAAACTAAATTGCAACCAATAACACAGAGGTATAAATCATGGCCAACGAACTTACTAACGCTGTTTCTGATGCTACCAAAGAATCCAAAGCTTCCAAGCCCTCTGATGCTAGCAGTGCTTTGATTGAAGCCGCACTGACATTCTATTCCTGCAAGAATGGAGCGTTAGTGCAAAATCCTAGAGATTGCGAAGGAGCAATGAGAGCTTTGCCTTCGTTGACTATTGGATAGCAAGACACTTGTTGTCGGCAAGTATCGGCTTGCTATGCCTTACTTGCTTAAAATTTGACGCGGTACTGAAAAGAAATGGTTCCTAGTATGTCTTCTACTTTGTTTTTCGGAGCGGCACTGGCTGATAAGCGCTCTTTGTTCGCTCCGCCTGGTTCTAGGAACTTGAAGCCAAAATGACTCTTACCAGGCTCGTCGTAGAGCTTAAAAATGCCGTCTTCGTAAATGCTTTTGAGAGAATCGCCTTCCTTACCCACTGAAATCATCTCTGGTCTCTTGGGTTGGTCGGCTCTGAGTTTTGAGACTGGGCTTGCTGTAGCAATTTCTTCAGCCGAAGGTTTGCTGCTCTCGGCTATTGCCTTTCTCGTCTCTATAGCGCTAATCGAAAGAAGTGAAAGCGGTTCTTGTCTGGGTTCGCCCTGCTCTTTTCCAGCCAGGTCAACCTTGAGGGCCGAAGATTCGCCATTCTCTTTTGCTTTAGGTTGTTCGATGAGATTGTCTGCCAAAGCAAAACCTATCGGTTGTGGGGGTATCCAGGCTGGGGGGAAGCACCGGAAAATTCGAAGGACTAGTAAAGCGAGCTATTTAATATTTACCCGTAAGCCTAGGTTATACGCGCCCTTGCCTTTTGTCAGTGGGGTAATTACGAAATTGGGAGCCTCTGCTTTCCAGCACCCCCTGAAATTCTAAAGAATCTGATAGCGATTCTTGTCTTTTTTCAACTCTTCCACGAATTCCATTTCTTCGTCGGTTAGCTCGTAGACAGCAAAGTGACAATTAAATTTGCGGGTGAAGCCGCGGCCAATCGCTTCTTCTAAGGTGGTGCGGTCATAGCCAGCAGAAAGCACGTCAATCAAATTACAGTGGCGATCAGTTGTTTCGGTCTGCGATTCCTCTGCTTTCTCTCGCTCAGCTAAACCAAAAATCTCAGATAGTTTGGTCTGCGATTGATTGATCATGATTGAGCCGTGTTGCAGAACACCGTGCCTGCGTCTCAGTTGGGCACTGCCAACAATTTTCTTGCCTTCAAATTGCAAGTCGGCTTGGGTGGTTGCCTGAAAACAATCCTCGTAGTCTTTGTAAGCACTATTGCTGCGGCCAAGGCTGGCCGCTACTCCCAGTTCTCTCAAGCCGTAAATCAAAGCATCACAAATTTCTTTGTAGGCTTGGTTAATTGAACCAGGTAAAAATCCTTCATAGGGGCTGCCTTGCTCTAACCAATAGGATGGTGCGGCTCCGGCAATTTCAGCGTCGGGTCTAAAGTCGATGCCGTCTTGTTTTGGTCCGGCGCCAACAAAGCAATAGGTTAGCTCGCCTTCGTGTAGAACCGCACGGCCACCAGTTGGACGACGCACCGCATCATAGCCAGCGGCGTGAACTTTTTCGACCGTTCTAGGGCTAACTTTCTGCGAATAGCCGAAAGAAACCGCCGGTGGTTCCCAACCATAAAATCTCAAAGTAGCTGGAGTCTTGCCTTGCAGGTGCAGTTCGAGCAGGGCCTCATCAATGGCCATATTGGTTACAGCGTCAAAGACACCGTAAGGAATCAGCCTCAAGGCCCGTGCTCTTACCGATGTCATCAAGAAATGCTGGCCTTGATTAGTTTAGGTTTGGCGACAAATTTATCTGAGAAGGTAAAAGCTTCAGCAAGTTTCTTCGAAGCTGCTTCAAACTGTTCTTCAGTATCGTAGTGCACCGTTGCTGCAGTGGCTCCACCGCTAGTTTCATCGCCGGTTTTGATTTGCAGAACGACACCTACTGCTAGATTAACAGGGTCGCCTTTTTTAGTGCGGCCTGCTCCCATAAGTTTGCAAGCTTCAGCTACTTTTTTTCCGTCCAAGTGCTCTAGCCATTTTTTACCAGTACCTGGCACCACAAATGGTTTTGTGTGTTTTGCCGTTGGCATTAAGCTGTAGTCGGTCAAAACTTTGTCGTCGCCGCCTTGGGCCTTGATCAGTGTGGCGAAGGTGCTCAGTGCTTTTCCGCTGCTAATCAAATCTTGCAATTTAGCTCTGGCTTCGGTGTGGTCTTTAGCCTTGCCGGCATGCACCAGAGCAAGAGAGCCAAGTTCCATGCAGAGTTCAGTGAGGTCGTCTGGACCATTACCCTTCAGTGTTTCGATTGCTTCGATAACTTCTACTGTGTGACCGACTGCCCGGCCGAGGGGTTGTTCCATATCGGTGACAACGGCAGTAACTGGGCGTTTCAAGATGCGACCAACTTCAGCCATGGCTTGAGCTAATTCAATGGCTTTTTCTTCGGTTTCCATAAAGGCACCACGGCCGCATTTAACATCGAGAATAATGAAATTAGCACCAGCCGCTAGTTTCTTTGACATTACCGAAGCGCAAATTAGAGGAATTGATTCGACTGTTCCAGTGACGTCACGCAGTGCATAAATTTTGCCATCGGCTGGAGCTAATTCGGCTGTCTGTCCGCCTATGGCCATACCGATTTCTTTTACTTGTTTGATAAATTGTTCGATGCTGATATCAACTTGGAAGCCAGGGATTGCTTCTAGTTTGTCGATGGTGCCCCCAGTGTGACCCAATCCGCGGCCGGATAATTTGGCCATTGGTATGCCGGCAGCGGCGAGCAATGGTACGAATACCAGAGTAGTTTTGTCGCCAACACCGCCTGTGCTGTGCTTGTCACCAATGACAGGGCCAATGGCCGACAAGTCTAAAATCTGGCCGGAGTGTCGCATAGCATCGGTGAGCCAGGCTGTTTCTTCTAAGGTCATGCCTTGCCAGCAAACGGCCATGAGCCAGGCTGCTAGCTGATAGTCGGGGATGCTGCCGTCCATGATGCCGTCCACAAGAAAGCCGATATCGCTCTTTGTGTGATGGGCACCTGTTCTTTTAGCAAGAATCAGGTCGATCATTCGCACCGGTTTTGTTGTTACCGCAACCACTTTTTACTTGACCTCTTGACGACTGACGTTAGACCTGCATAATTGAAATAGGGAGTGCGGCCGCAAGAAATATACTAGAAAACTCTAGGTCCACTCCCACTTTTTTTGCTCAAATTTTTTTGGCACTGGAAATCCCAATTACTAGTTTTCTATTGAATCGGCCTGTGGTCTTCGGTCAGATTGATTTCGTCAATTGTCTGCCTATCACTTTGCCATTTCTCAAAAATATGCCGGCCAACCTAGAGTTGGCTATGGACACTCCCGGCGATCTCAATCGTGCCTACGAGCGCGGTGAGCTTGACCTGGGGGCGATGAGTGCCCATTTTTATCTTGAAGATGGCGGCTTCAGGCTATTCGATCAGCTTTGTATCGCTAGCCGTGGGGCTGTTGGCAGCGTGCTATTTTTTAGCAAAAAGCCGCTGGCTGAGCTCAGAGGCTCACGGATTGCTCTTTCTAAGTCTTCGGCGACCTCTAATACTCTTGTAAAGGTGCTTCTGGCTGAAGAGTTTGGCGGTATCGGGGCCGGTCAGACTGGGCTAGATTTTCTGAAATCTATTGATTTTGTCTCTGGAATCGATGCCTGGCCCACCGATGAGGCTTTTGATGGTTGCGTCATTATTGGTGACCGGGCCCTGGCGGCCGATCAGCAAGTTGAAAGCAGCGGCCTGGCCTCGCAGTTTGAGCGCAGAGATTTGGGCCAGTGGTGGTTTGAGCGTTTTCAGCTGCCTATGGTGTTCGGTGTTTGGGCGGCACGGAAGAGCTGGGTTGAGGCCAATCAGGAAGATTTTGATACTCTGAATAAGTTTCTCTATGACTCATTGGTGCTTGGTTTGGGCTGCGACTATGCTGAGGTTTTGGCCGAGGCTGGCCGTCGTACTCAGTTGCCTAGAGAAGAGCTAGACAGCTATTTCACCAAAGAGCTTGATTATTCCTTCTCGCCCGAACACGGTAAAGGTCTAGATTTATTTAGAGAGCTTTGCCTAAAATATCTTCTTTTGAATTAGATTAAATGTTGTTATACTAGATCTCTTATGACATCCAGTTTCGAGCATGGACTACCGTACCGCGATCCCCACAAGGATGGCCCGTTTGTGCTGCGGGGCCGCTGGCAGGTTGTCGATTATCTTGGCCAGGGTGGCATGGGCACTGTTTATCTGGCTCGTGACCTCAACCTCGATAACCGTAAGTGCGTAGTTAAGCGCCTGCGTGATGATTTCTTCCGTGATGAAGACAAAGAGAAAGCGCAGCAGTTCTTCTTGCGTGAGGCAAAAGTGCTGAGTAAATTGCAGCACCCCAATATTGTTTTGGTGCTCGATTCTTTCCGCGAAGACGAAGAGTATTACCTGGTTATGGAGTACGTCGAGGGTCATAACCTTCACGACATGCTCAAAGAACGCGAAGAGCCGTTCTCTGAAGATCAAGTGCTGACCTGGTCTAAGCAGATTTGCGACGTGCTGCACTATCTCCATGCTCATGATCCACCCGTTATTTACCGCGATTTGAAGCCGTCCAACGTCATGATCGACACCAAAGACAACGTTAAGTTGGTCGACTTTGGTATTGCTCGTCTTTATCAAGATGACGGTGACAACACCCATGTGGTCTCGCAAGGCTATTCGCCACCTGAGCAATATTGGGGTGGAGCCGACCCGCGTTCTGATATCTACGCCCTGGGCGCCACCATGTATTTCCTTCTCACTGGAGAAGAGCCGCTGGCGCTGACCGTTTGCTCGCCACGTGATGTTGATGAAGAGATTTCAGAAGCAGCTGATTTGATTGTCGGACGAGCCACACAACAAGACGTCTATTTGCGCTACCAGTCAGCGCTTGAGATGAAAGACGAGCTTGACTATATTACTTCGCCACAGGTGGAAGAGAAGAACGGCTTTAAGTGGCTTGAAGTCACGGTTGGCATGTTGGTTATGTGTATCTCACTGGGCGGATGGTTTGCCTACACCAAGTATTTAGAACTAAAGAAAGAGAGTGAGTATCAGTTAGGTCAGAACCGCGAAGAGCGGGTGATTTTAGAGAAGCGACTGGAAGAAGTTAAACGTCGCGAAGCGACTTTGAACAAGATGGTTGAAGACAAGATCAATAGAGCCTCAGCCTCGGGCGGTTCCGGCTTGTCACAAACTACAGGGAAGAAAGCCTTTGCCAGCCCGTTTGCTGATACTGCGCCGAAGAGCAATGATCCCTTTGCCACTTTTGGTAGTGGCATTGCTAATTTCCATTTCCCTGGTCTTGGCTCTAAGCCATCTTCTCCACAAAGCTTTGGCAGTTACGCCAATCGCGGTTCTGGTCAGCCTATGGGCCGCCAGCCTGGCTCCAATCAGTTCGGTGCCAGTCAGTTTAATGCCAACCAGTCTAACCCGAACCAGTTTGGCTCTAGTTCGCCTACAGTGCTCAGATACGACCCGTACAAGCAAACACCAGTTTCAAATGTAGCCTCAGCCTCACGCAGCAGTCTTTCTGGCGACACTCCTATGGAAGATCGAGATGAGAGCCAGCTTACCGACCCTGAGGGTTTAGCTCCGCTCGAAGAAGATACGCAGCGCTGAATTTAGATTAATTTAGACCAAAAAAATAGGAAACTAGCCTATTTTTGGCTTGGCTTCCGTTGAAAAAGCTGTAATTCAACCAGGAGGTTAGTTCTCGAAAGCCAAGAGGTAGCCTATAATGAATATAGTCGCTGTTTTGGGGTTTCTCTGACGAGCGACTGGCAATTGGTCCTTATAAGCTAGAAATTGAAGGATCGCCCTACCTCTAAGGTTGGGAACATTGCTCACCGAAAGCTTGTCTTAGAATCTATCTCTGCTTTTCTGACGGAAGAAAAAATGGACAAACAAAATAGTAAAGGCGGTTTCTCGCTCTCTTCACTGCCTCGGCCCCGCTGGAATGTGGTCGACATGATCACCTTCATCGGCAAGTCTTCAGTGCCAACTTATTTATTCATCGATGTCGATATGACATGGGTAGAAGAAGTGAGAGCACAGTTAAAGACCATGGGCTCAAAGGTGACAGTGACAGCCATACTACTTAAGGCAATTGCCATTGCCCAACGGGCCCACCCAGATAGCCGCACTGCGTCACTTCCTTGGGGTCGTACCGTTACTTTCAACGATATTGTCGCTGGCTTCACCGTAGAACGTTATATTGGCGAGCAGCCAGCCGTTTTCTTCGGTGCCATCAAAAATCCAGATACCAAGTCTGTCGAAGAAATTGCTTCTGAGCTCAAACAATATTCCGAGGCCGAAATGGACGCCATCGAGCATCTTGATCGGCAGAATAATTTCAACAACATGCCATGGTTGTTCCGTCGTATTATTCTCTGGCTTGGTCTCCGCTATCCAGCGGTGCGACTAAAATACCTGGGTGCTACTTTTGGTATGAGTTCAATTGGTAAGTGGGGCGCTAAGGCTCTGATTCCACCATGTGTCTCAACATCAACATTTGGTATCGGCGAAATCGAACAACGCGCTGTTGTGCGCGATGGCAAAA
The DNA here is from genome assembly GCA_943367505.1 of Flavobacterium psychrophilum. GTDB lineage: Bacteria > Cyanobacteriota > Vampirovibrionia > Obscuribacterales > Obscuribacteraceae. The sequence continues at coordinate 7,485 of CALRJJ020000064.1, forward strand.
TCGTGGTTCGTCCGATGATGACTATCACTCTCAACTTCGATCACCGCATCATTGACGGCGGCCCTGCTGCTCGCTTTGTCGGCGATGTAAAACGTTTGCTTGAGGGCGGTCTCGAAAATTATATGCATATGGACACAAGCGAACTGAACACCAAGAAGCTCAGCCTCGATACTGCTCTTACAAGCTAGTAGCAAGACAAGCTAGTAGCAAGCAAAGCTAACTTCTTTTAGTTCTGCTTCTTGTGGAAGTCTTCGATCAACTCGCGAATAGCGGGGATGGCACTTCTTGCCGCCATCTCGCCAGCCTCTATGGCATGTTTGGCGTCGGTTGACTTCGCTGATACCATGCCGATGCCATCGACGTTCGGGCGAATGACAAAGTCGGCTTGAGCTAATTGATCCGCATCTACTTTTTTGAAGTGCAGGGTAATGACGCGGTGGCTGACGCTGCCGATTTTACGGAAGTCTTTTTCAGCGACCGCACCAAGTGATTCGTCCACGCTGACAGCAATGACAATGTCAGCTCCGAGCTTCTTTGCTTCAGATACCGGTATGTTTACGAGGACGCCACCATCTACAAATAGGCCGTCATGAATGCCGTCAGTTAGTTTCACAGGTTTGCGCAAAGCAGGAATTGCCGCACTTGCTTGTAGTGCCTTGCCCAAGTTTCCTTTTGATAGAGTGACTGTTTTACCGTCAAGCAAATTGACTGCCACTGCGCCAAAGGGAACTTTTAGATCTTCAATATTGCGCTCTGTTTCTGGTACTTGCTTGTTCAAATAAGTAGCAAATTTTTTGCCCCGATAGAGTCCATCGTACGGCTCTATGCCAACCAGTCTGGGCGTATAAAAAAGAGGAATGATGAGCATGCGCAACTTCAGTGGAATCGTCAAATAGGCACTCATCAGCTTCTTTTCGGTGAATTGTTCTTCGATATGTTTCGGTGTTACACCGGCACTATATAAGCCACCAACTACCGCTCCCATGCCGCTGCCTACTAGTACATCAACGGGGATGCCCTCGTCGTCTAGTACTTTAAGAACACCAACACAAGCTGCCGAGCGCATACCTCCGCCGCCGAGGGCCAGGCCAACTTTAGGACGTGCTTTTGCAATCTGGCCACTGAGCTCCCGTGCTGAGTCACTAGCAAGTGCTGGCGCTGCTGCACTAAATAAGCCCAAGCAAATGCCCAAGCTAAAGCAGAAGCTCGTGCCCGAATTTTTATGGAATAGTTTTTTTAGCACCATATCCATTGCATGCGAGCGGGAACGTTCCATCCCATCTTCGCTAGGGCCTCGTCTAAAGTAATATTCTCGTCTTTGCATTTCTTCAGAGCAGTAGTGGCCTGGTCACAAGAAATGAAGCCTTGAGTGTAGAGCGAATAAGTGCGCAAGGCAGTGTAAAGAACGGGTTCGCTCATGGCCCCGGTGGCAAGAACTTTCTTACCAACTTTGATAGCACTCTTTTCTTTGACATCAACTACTTTTTCAATTTCAGAAGACGAAATCAAACCAGCCTGCACTAGTAGATCGGCTGGTAGGAACTCTTTTGGTTGTGCCTGGGCTGCTGAATAATTTTCAGCAATAGCCTGATAAACAGACACTCCCCGAGCCTTTACCTGTTTTAATGCTTCGGCTGCCTGGAAGGCCTTAACTGTTGAATTAGCCACCATATCTTGCAAAACAATTGCAGCTTCGAGGAGGTCATGAGTGACTAGACCCTGTTCTAAAAGAATCTGACCAAATTGTTTCTCTTTGACTAGTTCAATCTCGATACATTCAAGCATGTCGCCATCTGAGAGAAAACCAGCCATTAATACTAGTTCGCCAATACGGACAGTTTGACCCGCTTTCTCAGAGTAGAGGCCCAGTTCAAAGAGCGCTTGCTCAATGCTAATGCGCCTTCTGCCTACAGTGAGGAGAGCTTGGATGGCTTGATCTTTGGTTACTTTGTTGTCGCGCACCAGTAGCTGCGCAGTTAGAGCAGCGTTCATCATCCAGCTTGAAAGATCGCGGTTGAGCACCAGTACACGGCCCATCTGCATGCCGGTATCTTTGGCCTTAATCACGGCCCTTCCCAATTGCTCGGGATTGATCAAATCAGCTGAAAGGAGCAGTTGAGTGAGAGGGTTGGCAATGCTCTGTACCGTCTGCGTTTTTTTGTGCACTGAATTGAGAACGCCAATGGCGTCCTCCATCGTCATATTGTTCTGCCTGGCTAGCCTCAGAGCCTTGAGAGCAAGGTCTACTGTCGCTTTGTCCGAGCGCACCAATTCTTCAGCTTCTAAGACAACCCGCATGGTCGTCTCGCTGACCGTATTGAGCATGGCCAAAGCGCGCGCAAGTGGCACGTTTAAGTTTTTAGCGGTAAGCAAGGCCTCATCAAGCTTGGGCTGTGAGACTATGCTAGCCCCTAACAATAATGTGGGGAGGGCATCTGCTGTTGCCTGTTTTTCTATCATGTATCCTGGTCTTTCGGGCGTTTGGCTAGATAACTAAGTGGCTAAATAACGTAGTGGTCAAGGTGTGTTATCTTTACCATACCAATTTAGTCAACCGTTATAACGGTTTGTCATCGGTAGATTAAGGGATTTGGCGATTATGCCGGTTGAATTTTAATAGGAGAGCCCGCTGGCGGGTGAGCAAACTCATCACTAGCGCTGCCGCCTCGCTTAAAGATCTCCCAATAGCGTTTATCGTGCCCCGAGCTACCGGGAGAAAAAGCTAAGTCCCCTTCCATAATATTGAAACTTCCGGTTGCTACTGTGGCAGTGCTGACATGGCCCCCTATGGTGATTTTCAAGCGAGTTCCCGGTGTGAAAGTCTCTAGCTTGGCGTCTCCAGCGCGCATGGTTGTCTTTATATTTCCGAAGGAGTCAACATAGCCCACTACCTCTTTAGGTTGTTCGGGTACGACCTCTTCTATTGACAGTTTGTGGTTAATAAATGAGAAGTCGCTTCTAGAGGCTTTGCTTACAGCCAATGGGAAATAGTCTCGTGAGCGAAATTGGCTACCGTGCTCTTCTACATTTGTGCTCCAAAGTTCTTGAATTTCATGGCGAACAAATGAAAGAGAATTACCTGAGTTCACGGCAAGCACTTGCACACCGTTTTTTAGAGTGGCAAAAAGCAAACCTTCACCTTCGTTGTTTGGTCGTGCTTCTTTCTTATCTCGTCGTGGTGCTGTGTTGGCAAATACCAACATGTTTGACGGTCTGAGTTTACTGCCTGCAAGAGCCAGTTGCGCAACGATGAAGCCTGTGGAAATTGTGTCAAAGGGATGCACCGATGTGGTGTGTATACGAGTATCGTCATGGAGCTTGCACGAAAGAGCTGCGATGATTTCTGCCCAAGCCAGGTCGCCTTGGGCGTAGTCACAAACTAGGTGGATTAAAGAACTCATTAATTACTTCCTTTCATTCTCTAGTATTTTAAATTCTCTACTACTTATTCTGCAAAATTGGCTAAGACTTCTTCTCTGCTAAAGCTTCCTTTATGGTGGCTGATAATTCTTGAAGGCGAAATGGCTTTGTAAGAAACTTTGTGGCGCCAGCAGCTAACCCAGCCTGTCTTGCTTCATCAGAGTCGCGACCAGAAAACATCAATACTGGTGCAGTGCCACCGCTGGCGCGATAGCGCTTAAGCACTTCAATACCGTCGATATCAGGCAAATACCAGTCGAGCACAATTAAATCGTATTGACTAATACTAAGTTGCTCCAAAGCCTCTGGCCCAGTTATGGCTATCTCTACTGTATGTTTCTCAAAAATGAGCCAATCCTGCACAGTTTCGCGCAGGTTCTCGTCATCTTCAACTACCAACAATTTGGCCATACCCCTTCTCTGTCACCATACTGTTTGTGCCCGGCCAGAGTCTTAATTAGTCTTTCGCTGCAATTTTGCTTGCTTACCAAATTGGTCAGATCTAACTAGTCTTTAGCCACTAAGCAGTTACGCCCATTTTTCTTGGCCTGATAAAGCCGCTCATCGGCCTTGCGAATCAGATCTTCTATGTCGCTGCCGTCATCTGGGTATGAAACAAGACCGGCGCTGAATGTAATACCAAAGTTTTCGCCGTGATCGCCGCTAAATTCAAGGGCCCGCAATTCTTCAAGGGCTCTTTGCAGAGCGCCTTGAGCTGTCTCTTTTTGGATGTGGCGGAATGCCACCATAAACTCTTCGCCGCCCCAGCGGCCGCGGAAGTCTTCAACCCGAAAGCGTTTCTTTAAGAGTTGACCAAAGTTTGCCAGCACCCGGTCGCCAGCCAAGTGCCCATATTGGTCGTTGATTTTCTTGAAGTGATCGACGTCAATGAGAGCAAGGCTGAAGATTAAGCCGTTGCGCTTAGATTCTTCTGACATATCATTGAGCTGTTCCATAAAAGCTCTTCTGATCAATAAGCCGGTCAATATATCTTTATTTGAGCGCTCTTTCAGCATGCGAGCACGTTCAAGCCTAACTTTAACTCGAGTCAGCAGCTCTACTCGTGCTACTGGTTTAGGAAGATAGTCGTCGCCACCAGCTTCAAAGGCGGCCAGCCTGGTTTCTAGGCCAGTTTGTCCAGTCAGAAATAAGATTGGCAAGTCTTGAAAATGAGCAGCTGTGCGAATCATTCTACAGACATCGTAGCCACTCAAAATTGGCACAGTGACATCGAGTAGCACCAGGTCAGGATGAAACTCTTGAATTACTTGCAGTAAATTTGTCGGGTCAGCCAGTTGCCGCACCAACATTCCTTCTTGACCCAGGGCCGATGCAACGATTCGAACAAAGTCATCATCATCGTCAACAATTAAGATGCGCGGTCTTCCGCCTTGTCGGGCATTGACCAGATACTCAATGGCGTCGTTAAAAATATCAGTCTGTAAGGGCTTCTCTAGCATGAGTGAGGCGCCGGCATGGGTGGAATCTTCTATATACTTTTGCTGCTTTGAAGTAGAAAGAAACGCT
>CALRJJ020000065.1:0-12406 GCA_943367505.1 Flavobacterium psychrophilum
TTGGTCACTATATCGGCGAAAGATTTGGCCAAAGTGCCAGAGCCGAAACATTGACCGAGATCATAAATCCTCGAGCGCGCACAATCAGTCAAGCCGACGCCGAAAGAACCGCTGTCAGATTGAGAGCGGCCATGCATGAAATGAAAGAAGATTCTTGGTTCAAGCGCAGCAACCCAGAACTTGAAAAAGAAATGCGCGAAACAATGGCCAATCTAAAGCAGAGCCAACTAAACACCTTCAATCGCGAATACGAAAAACGACATCACAAAACCGCTCTAGCAGACGTTAAGGCCTTACCGGGCTATGCAGAAAGCAGTAAGGTCAATCAGCGTGCAACAGAGATTTATCACAGCACAGGCATTGATCGCCGCACCACGGCTGACAACAAAGAACTGATGCAACTAAGCTTAACCGGGGGCAAGCAGTTTAAGGCCCTAGACGGATTAGATGCAGAAGCCCGTGACAGCGCCAGGTGGCACAACAGGCAAGTGTCACTGCAAAATCTAGAAATGTTCAAAGAATTTGCCGGTCGAGCCAATAAAGAAGCCCGCGAAGAGTTCCGCAAAGAAGATGGTGACAAACTCTTAGAGCAAGCGCTTGTGCCTAAGGAGCAACGAGAAGAGAAACGAGAGGGTCAGAGCAACTATGTGTTTAACAATAGCATCTTCGCTTCAAGCGGAGATGCCGGCCGGGTTATGACCATAGGCAGAGACTATGCCCGCGACGGCCAGACATCTGCATTAACTAAAATAGAAGAAGAAAATTGGGGCAGCGGACCAGGTCGCGAGCGACTGGAAAGCATTTTCCAAAATATGAGCAGTGAGGACAGAGCACGGTTTAGACGGGGATTTGAACTGAGTTTTGACCTTGCTTCAGACGATAAAAGCAAGAGAGAAAAAGCAGACGAACTAATCAAATCAAACACCGCGGCGGGCGAACAGGCCAAAGAAGACGTAAAGTATTATCGCGATTTCGCCATCAAAGCTCACGACCTGCACTGGTTCTCTAAAGACATTAAAGAGGCGAAGTACCTTCAGGCCGCTTATGGCGAACGCTTGGGCATGGAATTAGACAATCATGCCGGTTTTTGGGACCACGCTACAGCTCAAAACTTTATGAGAAGCATTGAGAACATCGACTCTGCTTCATTGAACAACCTGCTCGATAGCGCTCACCTCAAGACCCTTTTGAAGAAGCAAATAGATGATCGTTTTCAGGGTGACGAACGAGCAACGAAAGCTTGGGACCTATTAGAAAAGAAACTGCAATACGCAGAAGCTGAAAAGAAAAAAGATAGCAGTCTCACCAGCGAAGAAATTTTTGAAAGAACTAGAGATAACGTCAGGCGAGAGATAGTCGATGTAATTGCCGACAACAAAGGCAGTGGAGCAGCAAAGCTGACAGCCATTATGGACGGTATCACCTCAATGATGCCTTCCGAAAGAGCCAAGTATGCTAGCTCTCCTGAGTTTCGGCAACAGGTCAAAGAATCGATTAGTGAAAGCCTTAAATACTCCCCCTTGGGCAAAGATGCACTCAATAGTTTGCTTCGGCAAATAGAACAAGACCCTTCAAAAAAACCAGAAAAAGATGCCATAACCAAACTCTTTGAGCAAGCAGCCCTGAGCGGCCCTTCAATAACAGAGGGGATAAAAATTCTCAATCAAACCTTGAGTACTGAAGCCGGCGCCAAGTTAAGAGAACAGCTAGATAAAAATCATCCGCGCTACAACGCCGAACTAAGACAGTCTTTTGACCTGGCCATGAAAGAGGTCTTCAAAGTAAAAGTTGGTCATGACGGCGAACATTCACAATCACACTGGGAAGAATTTACCGACCTCAATTCACGCATTATTGAACCAACCCTGGCAAAAGGCATAGTGCCGAGCAGCGAAATGAACCAGTATCTGCCCGCCAAAGAAATTGTGGCCAGTCTACTTACAATCGGTGGTGCTCAAAACTTAGAACAAAAAGAAAAAGACTCAATACTCGAATCACTGAATAAATCGCTTTCACCAAGCCAGCAAGAAATTGCTAAAGCAGTTATCGAACAAGGCCAAGCCAAACCAGAAGACCGACTAAGGGCCTTTACCCTTGGCATTGGCAAAGAAGAGGAAGCTCTGCGAACAGTCGACCAAATGTTCGAAATGAAGACCACTCAGCGTGCCCCCATAGTTAACGCCTATGCCGCAAAATACCATGGTGACTTAACCTCTGATCTCAAAGCTCAGCTATCTGGCAAAGATGCTGGGCGCATCGAAGCAGCTATGCACACTGATGAATGGACCAGCCATAGAAGCTATGAGCACGCCAGTCAGCAGGCAAAAAACGTCGACAACTATGGCGCATCATGGACCTGGGACTCTACTCGCCTTTCCTTAGAAGAAAGCTCAATAAACTATGCCAGCGAACTAAGGAAAGCAGCCACTGACCATCGCGAGCTCAAGGATGAAGAGATAAGAAAGCTGCAGGCCAATGTCTTCGCACGAATCGACGACCATGTCAAAAGCCAGGGAGAAAGGGCCGATGTCATAGCAGATTCTTGCATCATGGCGGCGGCCGCCGCCGCAACAGTTTGCACCGCCGGTGCTGCTTCGCCGCTTCTACTAGCATCGTTTACCGCCGGAGCTGCAACCTTTAAGCTAGGCGCGAACGCCTATATGACCGGTGAAAATTTCGACAGCCGCAGCAGCAATGTATTAGCCAAACTATCCTCGGGAGCCGTAAACGGCTTTACCGGCATTTTCGGACCAGCGGAAATGACCATGCTGCTTGGTATGGGCACTAAGGCCGCCACAAAAGTATCGGGACAAGTACTAAGTCATAGCGCCTTTGATACCCTATCAGCAGCAGCAAAAAAAGAAGTTCAAGAAACAATCACTACCTCAGTTACCAACTCACTGAGACAGCAAATTACCTCGGGGGTCTATGAAGCTGACAAACGATTAGCAGAAAGTGTTATTGGTCAACTAACTCAACGTGGTGCACTGAACGCCGAACAAGCCATGGTCGCGACAAAGTTACTTAGCGAGGCTCTACCGAAGGCAATTAAGACCGAAGGTACAGCGTTGATCAAAAATCAGTTAACGACCCTCGCTCTCAACCAAACAAGCGGAGCCGGCGGTTCAATATTGAGCTCATACGTTGAGGCAAAGGCTCGCGGAGCAAATTTTGGTTTCGACGAGTTACGCGACGCCACGATTAGAGGCTCATTCGGCGCGCTGGGCGGTCATTACGCCGGTAGACTAAGCAACAGCCTTGTTCACGCTGGCCCAAGGCTTGAGAGCCTAAACGGCGCGCAAGAGCTTCTTAGGTTTGCCACTAAAGGCAGTAGCGACTTCAGCATGGCAGTGGCTGGCATGTCGAGTTCAAACTTCGCAGCAGAAAACTTGATTGCCACAATGAGAGGCGAAGGTTATAGCGGGGAAGGCCTCTCACAACAGACCATGAATGCCAGTATTGCACCATTCTTCCAGCAAGTACGTGGCGCCTATCAAAACCACAATAGAGCTAGCACAACTGCGGCTGGAGAGTCTCACACCAGCAAAATCGCTCACAGCGAGACGGGCGAGGCCCCAAGTGGCACTGTTAGAAATAGCCATATCGACGGTGCAAGCGAAGCAAAATTATCTACTGGTCATCAAGTTAGACAATCAAATGAAATTGACGTTGCAAACAAAAAACTAGCAGCGATGGAAGTGACTCTGGCAAAAGAAAGAGTCAATATGTCGGCAGAGCAAGTCACTCATCAAGAACAACAAATTAAAGCTGTCAAAGAATCACTGCAGAATAGCTTACTCAAAGATGCCGGTGAACTAATTTCAACCAGCCTGGGCATCGACAAAAGTACAGCGGAGAAACTGGCCCGGGATATCGGTGTAAATCTAGTTCCAGCCCAGGATAACCTAGACGCTCAGGGCATGTTCAGCTCGGCCAAGGGACAAGTCGATCTATATGTTGGTGAGGGTTCGACTGATTCATCTAGGCCAAGCCAAACTAACATTCATGAGTTTGCACACTTCATTGATGCCGCTCGCTACCAAGCTCTTGCCGAAGCCAATCCAAAGCTATTTATCGAAACCTTAGCCAGCGATGCACTGACAGGCTCTTTCAGTAAGGGAACAGCACGTATTGAGAAAAGTGTCTTCGGTGAGGATACTTTTGAGAGACAACCTATCAATGGCAGTAAAGGATTCAGCGAAGCAGACGCAAAATTTGCGCGCGAGCAAGTCAAAGCTTATCTAACCGAGAACTTCAAAGACGGTAAGCTGCCTGGGGTGCCAGATGACCGGACACTCTACCGCTTCTTAGGCACTCGGGGAGCAGAGTTTCCTGGAGCAGATTTCAGTCGCAACCAGGCCCTTCTGCATGAAATGAGACGTGAGATCTCAAATATTCGAGTCACCTATAGCAATGTTGCCCTATCAGATCAGGCCATCGCTAAACCCGCGGTGCGCACCTTGGTTGATGCAGCTCGTCAGAGCCTTGGCGCCAACCCAACTAAAGAGCAATATCTCAATGCCCTGGCAGGAGTCTCAGACGCCACAATCGGTCTTACCAGAGGTGCCACTGACTACTATGACTTTGGCTCTCGCTATGAAAACCGTGCCAATCGCTTTCAATATTCAAAAGCACTTGAGCAGTCGCTGGCAGACACCCACAAGCTCGCAAAACACTTAGGTACAGATTCTAATTTAGCCAAGCCTGACTCGCCGGCGGGCCAGTTCCTAAAACAGCTAAGCGATGCGACCAGCAACGATAGCAAAAGCGCAGCCCTGATTGAGATGTTGAGATCGCCACAGGGCGGAGCCGCACTGCACGAGTTGACGACCAACGCAGAGATAGCGCCAGCCCTGAGAGAAACGGCAAAAGCTCTAATATCGAACCTTGAAACAGTAAGCGAATCAACCAAGGCTTTGAAGTTCATTACTGCACTAGATATGGTGGCTCGCGACGCCGCCAAAATCAAACTCATAGATCAAGATGCGAATCAAGGTAATGGCGCAGATCTAATCGCCAGAGCGAAACTGGAAGCGTCAAAAAATCAATGGCTAGATAGTGCCTTCGCCAATGTTCCGGAAGGAGAAGCCAGTCGGCTCGCGTCTTACATGATGAAGCGCGGCTATATAACGCAGAGTGAAGCGGCGGGTCCAGTAAGAGACCTGAATCCCAATGATAGTCAGGCAAACAATGCTATAAAGCCGGCCGCAAATGAAGGCCGAGAAGAAATGCTCTCCCGTACAAAGCAAGCACATGAAGATGGAGCACGTGCATCACTTGGCGACAAAGAACACGCCGAGAAATATCAAGAGGCCCTAACTTACATTGGGAAAAAATTCACGCTAGAACCAGGATTCGACGATCCAGAAAGAAGCAAGCAACTACCACCGGCAGTCACGGCACTGCTAGAAGTCGCAAAAATATCTGCAGTTCATTCTGACAACGCTATGGATGTGGCAGACACGATGATACGCATGGCAAATCAGAATTCAGGCCGGTCAATTAATCCTGGCGAATCTATGACTGCTGATACGGTAAAAATCCTAGCAAGTCTAGAAAGAACCCAGTGGGATACTCTAAACGGCGATGTGGGCAGCTCCGAGATGAAAATTATAGTCGAAGCTCTAAATCAACGGATTCTCGATAAAGGTACACTAGTAGAAATTCTTAGAAAACCTGAAACCATTGGCACCGAGTTAGCGGCGAAGAAAGCGGTGATAGAGCTACTCAGAAACGCTCCCGCCACAAGGAGCGCAGAGCAAGCCGAGCTATTGCAAAACCTACCCAAAGAGCAACAGGAGTGCCTACAAGCGATATTCAATTCAAGAGATGTTTCACAGGCCTCCTTTGACGCACTGATCAAACGTGCCTCAAACCAACCATCAGGCAACCCACTGGCTGATTCTCTATTCTCTAAGGAAGGTATAGCTCGCCTATCTACTGGCAGCGGCGCTGAGAAGCTGCAGCTAAAAGAAGCAGCCATTCTGCTAGGTAAACACCTCGATGGAACTCTTAAGCACCCACCAGAGCTGATCGGCAAATTTTTGGCTGCTCCGGCGAGTGCAGCAAACTCTCTATCAGAAATGGCAAGAAACACTCAGGCCAATTCGGAACAAGTCGAGGCAGCCATTAAAGAAGTCAGCGCCATCTCCGATTCAAAAATGGCCGCCGAAAGAGCATACCGACACTTTGGACTCGCCAGCCGCGATATTGCTCTCTACAAAGAAATATCAAAGATGGAAAATGAAACACTAAAAACTAAGCTTCTAGAAGCCGCTGCGAACTCATGGTCAGAAAGTATCTCGTTACAACGATCTCCCGAGAATCGCAGAGAACTTCTGACCAATGATCAGTTCAAGCAAATCACAGAAGCATTTTCTAGCTCAAAAGAAATGGCAACACTTATTGAAACACTCTTTACTGACGCAGCCTCCAAAGACAAGGCACCAAAAACTATCGAATCAATACTGCAGACAAAATTAGAAGATACGGAAGTCTCGATGCTGAGCAAAGCTCTAACCACCAAGACCATTGAGTTCAATCAAATCGAAAAAATACTTGCAGAAGATAGTGCCACGAGAAATTCTTTACTTTCCCTTGCCAGTTCAGGACGTGCAACAGCAACAGATTTGAGGCTATTCTTTGCTCTCACTGAAGAACGTGCACAAATTGACACTTCTCTGGTTGATCCCAAAGCGCCGGGAGAAGCTCATACGCTTGCAGAAATCGAGGACAGGCGAGCGAGGCAGTTAGCAGCTGAAAGTAAGAGCGCAGATCAGAGACACCGGGACAATATCTCAATAATTCTAAAGAGCGCCCAACTAGAACCTGGTGAATTTGGAGTACTCATCCAAGACCGGATGTCGGCCTTTGAACGTTCCCTGATGAGCGACCCAAGTCTCCACAGTGAACCTAAAGTAGTGGCAAAACAAAAAGAGTTTCTTGATGTCGCAATGGAACTAAGTAAGAAGCTACCGCAAGACAATGTAGAAGCTCTTGAAGCAATTAGCGATCTTCGTGAGTATATTAGAGGGAAAATACCGGTTGAGATGAATCAGATGCATCTGAGTGAAAAGGTACTCGCGGCAAGATTGAGTCATCTTGAGTGGCTTAATGAAAATTCAGATAACTACACCAGCAAAGAAATTGCTCAACTCATGCAGAATCGGATACTACTAGCAGCACATGCTTCAGGCTTGAGAAATCATCCCGCAATAAACAGCCAAGAACAACTAGTAGTTTTTGCCCACGGCTGCCTCAGTAGTGACGCTGAAAAATTCCTTGAGCAACAAGGCAAAGCATTCAATCTTACAGGAGGTCGACAGTTTAAAGAGTTTTTCGCCACCCCTGAAATTGGCACAGCTGACATATTCGCGGTTCGTGCAATCGGAAAAAATTCTACTGTAAAGGACCAAACACCAAGACTGATTGGCTTTGTCCTGCCAGCAAAGACAGTCGCTAAGCTTAACACTGACAAAACGTATATTCAAAAACCAGTGCCAGATCAGCCCTGGCTGAACGAAGATGTATTTGACGTAGCTGCGCTAGAGAGACTCAGCAAAGAAGCATACTTCTTCCCACTCGACGAACCTCTAGTAAAGCCCAAAGCCAAATAGCAACATTTGCATCCGCAGATATGTTTTTTACGCCGGAATGATCACACTATCATCACATTAGTGTCCTACGATTACGTCTTAACTCAGATTGAACCAGCGCGCCTTGTCAAGCGAACGCGCATAATTAAGCTTGACCATGACAGCAATCAGTCAAAACCAATAGGAATCATTCTGTGGCACTGAAAAATAGTCGTAAGAAAATTGTTTGCGCTCTTCTTGCAACGTCGTTCACGATTCAATCAAATCTTGCTTGCTTAGCAGCAACAGAATTAGCTGAGCCCCTGGATAATTCAGCCCCCTTTGCCATGGCGGAGACAGGAGCTGCGGTGCAAGAGCAATCGACCGTTAGGGACGAGTCAACAACCAATAGCATTGCTGCGGCCAACTCTGAAAACAATACAAAGATTGCCTACGGCAACTTCACTCTTAATGGGCCACTTGGGACGGTGCCAGGTAAATCGGATGATTCAGAGGAAGGTGCAAACGCTACAGCTGAGGAGACCTCCGAGAGCGGAGCCCCTCAGCTACTGGCGGAGGCACCAATATTGGCGCAGAGTCCAGCGGCAGAACAGTTTACTCTTTCTGGTGGCGCTTCAATTACGCCAGAAGAATCAGTATCTAAGATTGATGACTTAACCAAACAAATTTTGCTCAAGGAAATCGAATTACAAAAGTTCAATCTGCACTACACGCAAGAAGTTGCCAAACAAGGTCGATGGAAAGGCTGGCGCTATGCCGGTTTGCAAGAAATCAACATGGGTACAGGGCTAGCCGGTGCAATTATTTCGGTAGTAAATCGAGGCGCCCATCTCCACCGCGCCCAGGGTGTCCACCGCCATTTCCAAGAGAGCGCTAACTATATTCCAATGATCGGCTCCATCATTGGTGCCGGTGCTGCCGTTATGGAATTTGGTGTCAATGGCTACCACGATTTAGTGGCACGCCACCATGGATTCTCACCAACTGCAGCGACCAAACATGTCGAAAGCATAAAGAACGAAATTGACGCCTTAATGGCTCAAAGAACCGCATTAACAAAAGTCGAAGCCTCATCTCCATCTCTAAGCGGACATGTTGAAGTTGACGATGCCGAGGGCAAAGTTCTCAAAGACCTGCGCGATCAATCTCTACAGGAATTTCAACGCTTCCACGTTGGCGCGCGCAAACTAATTGCTTTCCAACAATGGCAATACTTCTTCGACTTTGCCAAATACACAACCAACGCCATTGGCTATGAATTCGCTTATCTCTCTCTACATAGAAGACATCGCATCTGGAACGGCAGAGCTGGTGCTCTCTTTATAGTGTCAGGTCAACTTACAATGTGGGGACCGATACTGAGCAGAGTAGCCGCGAAAGGGGTTGGAGAGCTTACAAAACATCGCATTAAACATGTGACGCAAGATTCAAGTGATGCAAAAGTTCAAGTACTAGAATCAGACCTGGCAGTTTTAGATCGACTAATTAAACAAGGAAAGGTATCGAACTTAGGTGTGGCCAATGCTATAGACCGAGGGGGACTATATGGTGAACACCAGCGGTTCTTCAACGACGAAATTAGAGCAGCTCAGAAGAAGAACGCGGCAGCCAAACTAACCGCTACACAAAACATTGGAGCCGGTCTCTATGTCGGTGGCACAAAAACCGCATCCGGTATTCTTTTTGCTATTCCAGGATTCAACCACCACTACAACAATTCATCAGCCCGGGCCAGCAGAGTGACTAACGATCTCTTATTTACAGCATCGCTTATTGCCATTCCCTCAACAGCGTTCGGCATGCTTGATACGCTGCGCATTCAAGTTCGCGGTGAGATCAATCGCCACAAGGCTCTGAAAGCCGGCATGCTCCCTGGGCAAATTGCATCCGCTCGACTAAAACAGCTCGATGATATGGAAGCACGCTTGAGAGCGAAGTAGCCTCGAAGACAAACAGTATGGTCATAAACTAAATAGTTGTATATGCAACTATTCGTGGCGAACAAGAGTCCATGTGGTCGAAACAAAATACTTGAGTACTCAAGTATTTTGAAAATAGGTGTATATACACGCATTTTTCGAAATTGAACTATATGCAGAGATTAGGCTAGAACTTCTAACAGCAAATTCTGTTTCTTTCTCTATTTCCCGCCAGTAGTTAAGCCCTGCAAACGCACACGCTCTTCTTCCAAAACTTGTTTCATGATGTCGCTAAGGGGAGGAGTTATAAGTGCAGTGGTCATCTCCATTGATTCGCTCATAACTGCTGGCAAAGCTTGCAAGGTCTTTTTGCCGGTTGGTGTTTTATAGAAAGTAATGATGTCCTGCATTTCAGACTCAGTGAAATTCTTGTCGTAGACCACTAGTGCCACTTCTTGCATGACTTGGCTCAGGTCGATTTTCTGCATAAACAACTGCCGCAAACGCTCAGACGACCGGGCACTCTGTTCTTGGGCACTGGCGATTAACTCCTTTTTCTTCTCTTCTGAAAGATTAGGAGCGGCATTAATGGCCTGGGCCAGCAAAGTGGGATAACGTCTTTGATGAGAGAGAGTCAATTGATTGATGATCATCTCAACCTGCTTATCGGCATCGGTCATCTTCAAAAGTTCAAGAATCAAAGCTTTCTTTGCCGGTGTAAGAGTTGCAGATGTTGCTGCCGGAACAACGGCAGCAGATCCAGTAGAAGATCCAGCAGCGTCAGAAGCAATAGCTGGCGCTACTGCAAGCAAAAGAGAAGCCGCTGACAAAACGACATTGACCAAACGCATTATATTTAGACCTCTTATTTGACTCGACCGAGAGCACTACGTTTGGCACCACCAACGGTGTTACGCGTTTTTGCAGCTTCTGTTTTCTTTGTTTTATCTTTGAAGATTAAAGCGAACACTTCATCAAGGTGAGCAACAGGAATAAGCTCGACTTTTTCTTTGACATAGTCAGGAATATCAGCCAAATCTTTTTCATTGCTCCGGGGCAGAATGACAGTCTTTATGCCAGCTCGAAGAGCAGCCAATACTTTTTCCTTCAATCCACCAATTGGCAGCACCCGTCCGCGCAGAGTAATCTCGCCAGTCATGGCAAGCGAACCGCGGGCCGGTCTTTTTGAAATAGCCGAGACAAGGGCACAGCACATAGCCACACCAGCCGATGGGCCATCTTTTGGTGTAGCCCCCTCAGGTATGTGTATGTGAATATCGAGAGTTTCATGGAAGTTAGTTGGAATGCCAAGCAACTCAGCATGACTTCTAATGTAGCTAAAGGCTGCTTCAGCTGACTCTTTCATGACGTCGCCGAGCTGACCAGTGAGTTGCAGCTTGCCTTTACCGGGCATTGTATTTACTTCAATTGATAAAGTTTCGCCGCCAGTTTCAGTCCAGGCCAAGCCCATAACGATGCCAACCTGAGGGCCCTTCACTTCATTTTCGCGCACAATCTTGGGTGGCCCTAAGAATTTAGGCACCAGATTCGGTTGCAGTCTAACTGACTCAACTTCTTCCTTAACCACCTGCGACGCCACCTTACGGCAAACATTGGCGAGGTTACGCTCGAGACTGCGCACACCAGCTTCGCGAGTATATTCTTGAATAATCTTGCGCAGAGTAGCAGCCGGAATCTTCAATTGCTTTTCGCTTAAACCATGGCGATAGAGAATCTTCGGCAATATGTGATTCTCAGCAATCGCGACTTTCTCTTCTTCGGTGTAGCCCGATATAGAGATAATCTCAAGGCGGTCAAAAAGCGGCCGCGGCACTTGCTCTAAGCTATTAGCAGTAGCAACAAAGACAACTTCAGAAAGTGAGAATGGTGCGTCTAAATAGTGATCGGTGAAAGAATCATTTTGGTCCGGGTCTAGCACTTCTAACATAGCGGCCATGGGGTCGCCTTGATAAGAGCGTGTCATCTTCTCGATTTCATCGAGCAAAATCACCGGATTTTTAGTTCCAGCTTGCTTCACAGCCTGAATAATGCGGCCAGGCATGGCGCCAATATAAGTACGTCTATGGCCACGAATCTCAGCTTCATCACTGACGCCGCCCAAGCTAATACGGGCAAATTGACGGTTCATGGCCCGTGCAATTGACTTAACCAGACTGGTTTTACCTACCCCAGGTGGCCCAACTAAGCAGAGAATAGTTCCAGTTGGCTCTTTGGCCAGCTTACGCACGGCCAGATATTCCAGAATACGCTCTTTGACTTTCTCTAGACCATAGTGATCTTCAGTCAAAATCTCTTCGGCCTTGTGCAAATCTATGACTTCGCGGGAACGCTTAGCCCAGGGCAAAGCCACGAGCGTATCTAAGTAAGTACGAATGACGCCAGCTTCAGCGCTCTGGGGCATCATTTTCTCAAGACGACCAAGCTCTTTATTAGCTCTTTCGAGAGCCACGCCCATCATCTTGGACTTTTTAATTTTCTGCTTGTACTCGTTTATCTCACCGAGTTCGCCACCATCTTGATTGAGTTCATCTTGAATGATGCGCAATTTTTCGCGCAGATAATATTCCCGCTGGGTCTTCTCTAAATTGAAGCGCACGCGGTCATGAATCTGCTGTTCTAGGTCAGCTAACTCAAGCTCACGAGAAAGAAGCTGACCAATATATTCGAGTCTTTCTGTAGCATCGCTTATCTCTAAACACTTCTGCCGTTCAGCTAAGCTCAAGCCCAAATAAGTAGCGATGATGTCAGCAAGGCGACCAGGTTGACCAATGCCCGAGACTGCCAAAAGGCTCTCTGGATTGATTTTCTTCGTCGACTTAACGTACTGCTCAAACTTCTCTACTGATATTTTGATCAGTGTGCGGGTGGTCT
>CALRJJ020000066.1:0-12371 GCA_943367505.1 Flavobacterium psychrophilum
ACGTAGGAAGCCAAAATGTTAGAAGATAGCGCTGCCATCGAGGTTGAGAGAAAAACAGCACGCTCCCAGCCGTCACGTTCGTCGCTCGGTTGGTAGGGTTCGAGTTCAGTTAATAGATTAGATTGCGAAATTGGCTCTTCCATCGTTCCATTTTAATAAATTTCAGCGCTTAACTACGTGTTTTTCCCCATGACACATTGCCTGTGGCCTGTCAGACTGGTGTTGTCAATCTATGAAAGTCTCCACTAGGGCGGTTCTAAACGCCTAAAAGCTGGGAATAAATAAGTTGGCAGCGCCCCCCGCGTACATAATTTAGTCCATCCTTTATCAGTTACTGAGATTCAGAGGATCATTCCAATGGCCCAAAAAGGCGATGATACATTCAACAAAGATGTTGAAAAGGCAGTAAAAGCTGGCAGCGATTTCTCCCAGGGTGGAGAGTTTGCTTATAAAGCGCTGATGACTGAGCTTGCTCAAGATCAGAAAAAATATGCTAACGACCCGGCCAAGTTTGATGAACTGGGCAAGAAAGTGGCGGCAGGTTTAGAAAAAACTGGCCATATTGATGACCACATGCTGCGCTGGAGTCGCGACAACATGGGACGCTTCGACACATCTGGTGATGGCGAAGTCGACAAACAAGAGATGAATCCTCGCAACCCCACCGCTGTGTCAGGGTTTGAGCGGGCGATGATGCAGCGTTTGCAGAATCAGTATGAAACCCTCAATAAATCAGACAGCATCCAGCCGTTCATCGGTAGCAGAGATGCTGATGATTCATTCTCGCAGAAGAATTTTAGAAAGCTAGTAGAGGCCCGTGAAAAGCCAATTACCGAGAGTCACGAAGCCGAGCAAAGGCAAGAGTTGGCTCAGAGACAGCTTGATCAGAAAAATAATGTTGTAAGCGCCTTGATGAAGAATGACGGCGATCCACGTACTTCGCTGGCTGCCGTCCTCGACGTTCAAAGAGGCGTCAATCCAGATGGTGAGATTTCTCGTCGTGACATTCGTAAGTTTG
Source organism: Flavobacterium psychrophilum (assembly GCA_943367505.1). Taxonomy (GTDB): domain Bacteria; phylum Cyanobacteriota; class Vampirovibrionia; order Obscuribacterales; family Obscuribacteraceae. The sequence continues at coordinate 1,019 of CALRJJ020000066.1, forward strand.
TAGACAACTTTGAAGTGGGCAAAGCCCGCGGAGATCTTGGCTATACACAGGCCAATTTAGATGCAGCCAAGCTCTTAGATTCGCAGTGGAATGCTCCTCTGGGTGTTTCACTTCGTGGTCAGTTTGAGCGCAATAATGGCGGTGGTCATGGTGGCAGCCGCGATATGGTCACCCACGACCGTATTGACCTTAAGCGCATGGCCGAATTGCAGGGTACGACTCTTGACCAGTTGTATGCCGCTAATGTTAGCCCTGATATGAACACCGGTAGAAGAGTTGCTTCTGGCCAGCCTGTTCGCGATGGTAGCGCTGTCAGAGCCGTTTCGGCTGATGACCAAGCCCTAGATAATGCTCCAGCTGATAGGCAGCCAGTTCGTCGCGACGTTCCGCAGACCCAAGCTCAAGAATTGGCTCAGCGCCAAGCTGACCAGAAGGGCTTTGTGATTGATGCTCTCATGCAAAATAACGGTGATCCAAGAACTTCACTAGGCGCTGTGCTCGACATTCAACGGGGTGTCAATCCCGATGGTGACATTTCCCGTCGTGACGTGCGCAAGTTTATTGAGAACTTTGATCAAGGCCAAGCCCGTGGCGATCTCGGCTACACCCAGCGCAATTTGGATGCTGCCAAACTGTTAGATACTCAGTGGGATAAACCTCTTGGTGTATCTTTGCGTGGTGAATTTGAGCGACACACAGGTCATGGCGACAGTGAAAAACAGACTCATCAGTACCTTAATTTGAAGCGTATGGCTGAGTTGCAAGGCACCAATCTTGACCAGATGTACGCTGCTCATGCCACTGGTGATGTGGCTGGACGCAGACAAGCTGCTGTCACCGATAGAGGTGGTGTCAGGCCTGTTTCTGCTGGCGATCAACAAGCTGAAATCGAGTATCCTGGTGAACCAGCGCCAGCTCAGCGTCGAGTTGCTGCTGCCGACAATAGACCTGCAACTGATGGTGCTGTTAGAATCAACGATCCAAGTGCTCTTGATGACAAGGGCGGAACTGGCGATCGCAGCCGGCAAAGAGCATCTGTTCCAGCTGAGAAAGACGACGGTAGACCAACAGCCCGTGCTTTGAAAGATAATGCCGCGCCTCCTGAGCGTCAAGAAAGAGCTGCGACAAGAGAAGTTGCACCAGCCGCTAAGCCATTCGAAGCGCCTAAGCCAATTCCAGAGTTGGTTATGCCTGAGATCAAGCTTGATGGCGACCTCGCCAAAACTAGAGAAGCCTTTGCTAAGAGTGCAGCAGAGCACTTCCAAGCTCGGTCTATGTATACAGTACGCCCTGGCCAAGGTTGGGACCGTATTGCTCGTGATGTACTTCGCCAAGAGAAAGACGGCAGCCACACAAATGAAAGTTTGGTGGTGGCACTATCTGATCATGTGGCTAAGGGCAATGGCTGGGAAGGTCGTCTTGACCCAACCAAGATGCTTCATCCCGGTGACCAAGTGCGGGTGATGACAGATGAAGCTGTTAAGGCTCGTACCGAAGAAATGCTCAAGCAATTCGACGCTAAAGTCGCCGAAATGCAAAAAGCAGCAGCTGCTAAGCCTGCCGATAATGGCGACCCTGCTTTGTTTGACGGTAAACGTAGTGGAGAGGGTGATGTTGTTGACCCTAAAGCTGCTGCTAACCCGAAAGCTCCAGCGGCGACCCCTGAATTGTTTGACGGTAAGCGCAGTGGCGAAGGTGACGTTAAGCCAGCCCCTGCTGCTGATGGCCTGCTCAGAGACAGCAGTGGCAATGTCGTTAAAGACGGAAGCGGAAATCCAGTTAAAGCTGGAACTCCAGCTGATGCAACTGTGGTTCCTAACCCAGTTGATACAACCGTGGTTCCCAACCCAGTTGATGCCACTAAGGGCAAGGTTGAGCCTGCCCCAGCTAAACCAGCAGCCAATCCTAACCTGAAGGCATCTACTGACACCACCGCAGCTCCGGTTGTAGCTGGTAATGATGTTCCTGCCCCTGGTGATGACTTTGCTGTAACGGCTGTTTCTGCTCAAGCTAAGGCTGATGCTGAGTATCAAGCTAAACAGAAGGCTGCCAGAGATCGCCGCCTGGTTCAAGGAAGCAATCCATTGGAGAATTTTGAAACGCCTAACATTGGATAGACGTAGCAAAAGCTTTGCTTGAATAACAAGTCGAAATTAAAAGGGGCGCTCAGCGCCCCTTTTTTAATGGCTGCCGCTAAGATATGAAATATGATCAGTCAATTTATCAATGCAGCAAAAGCAAAATTATCTTTTCTCGCTTCAGTTCTCGTTGTACTTTCGGCTTATACTGCCCTTCCGACTCAAGCGGCGTCGGGGCAAACAACAGAAGAATTGGAACAAGCTGTGCGAGAAGATCCTCATAGCTTCTCGGCTCACTTTAAATTAGGTCGAGCAATGATGGATACTGGGCGCTTTCGCAAGGCTGAGGAAAATTTCTTGGCTTGTACTTTGCTTAATCCTAAGAGTAATTCAGGCCGTTTTGGCATGGCTGAAGTCTATGAGCACACTGGTAAGTTTGCTGATGCTATCTTGGTTTACAAACAAATACTCAGTCGACAACCAGTCTCTGAGATTGACCAATATCGAGTGCAATTAGCTATGGAGAGACTTAGTTACTATCATTCGCTGGGTGATGCTAATTCTCCGCAGTATGTCTTCTCTAACGATTTCTCGGACAAGCACGGCTGGAAGAAAACCGCCTTTCCGTTGCGGGTAGCGATTTGGTCAGATCCTGAGTTGAAAGAATTGAAAGAGCCTTTTCGTCAAGATGTGGTGCGCGCCTTTGAGAGATGGCAAATAGCTTCTGGTGGCAAAACTACTTTTAAGATAGTCTCAGATCAACGCTCAGCCGACATAGTTTGCAAACTGGTGCGTGTAATGCGTGGCTCAAAGCACGGTAGAATCGGCGATAAGGCCGGCGAGACCGCATTGCAGTGGGATGATAGTAGCGACGATATCGTTAAGTGGTCGCGTATCGAAATATTTTGGGATGAGCGCTACAACTTAGTTAAGCTTGAGGCCTGTGTCTTGCACGAAGTTGGCCATGCCCTGGGTCTCAATCATTCCAGCAATCCGCACGATATTATGTTCCCCCTGGCCCATCCGCCCTATGCCGCTATCTTGTCTGAGCGCGACAAAAATTCAATCAAAGCTATTTATGCAAACTAGCTTTGGCTAGTGAAACTTTTAGAGCTTGAGGAACGTAGAGTTTGGCATTGCTGGTAAGTTTGGCGAAGTTGCTGCTATTGGTGCAGTAGGTCAAAATTATTTCGCCTTTGTTTTTTGCCGCATCGGTTAAATATTGAGGATGAGCTTTGGCACTGTAGTACAACAAGTCGGATGTACTAGGTGTAGTTGCTGGAAATTGATAGACCACGGCTCTTTCGCTCCAGGGGCCTTGCATCTCGTTGGCGTGGCGCATGACAATGGCTTTTTTGTCTGGCGGAATATAGAAAGCGAAGTAGCCAGCCAGCCCTGGAACCTTTGTTACTGACATTTCAGAGGCGCCGTCGTCGAATAGTGTTTCGGGTAGTTCGTAGGATGGCTCCCATTTTTGCGACCACCATTCAAGTTTGTTTAGGTTGAATGGTTCGGCCTTGGCCAGGGGCAGACGAGCCACTACAGTTGGATGCTTGAAAAGATCTAGTGCAACACTGCCATTAGAGCAAAAGAAATAAATATGTTTGTTATCGGCACGGCAAGCCACTCCGTACAATGTGCGCTTGGCGCTAGTATTGAGCGCTTTGATTTTGTAACGCCATTTGTCTGGCGAATCTTGGGGATTGTCTACGGTCGCTAAATGATCTGTTCGCAGTTCAAACTGAAATGGTGCCGGTAATTTATAGTCTGTGCGCACCGTATGCAAGAAAATGTTGAGCTTGCCATTGCTGATGTAGCCGTCAGCAGGCCAGTAGTAATCGCCTTTATCGAGGCACTTAAAAAAGCCGTTGTTTTCTGGCTTCTGATTGATTGGTTTCTGGCCCGAGTAATAAGTAAATTTTCCTGGGCTGCCCTGACTAGTGTCTTCAATTGCCACGGCATTGTGCACCATCGAGCAGTTCGAGCGTTTGTTGTTCTTTACTTGACCAATAAAACTGTCACCAAAGAGCCATAGGGTGCGTTTAGGGCCCAGTGGAATGCTGTAGGCGGCATCTCCACCTACCCAGTCTGCTTTGCTCGTGGTGTCGTTAACAAAGCGCTTGCTTAGAGCTGGATAGGCTGTGGCTGAAGTGACCTTGAAGGGATTGGCCGGATGATTGGCGACGTCGGTAAAAGAGAAGTCTTTGCCTTCGGCTGGTTGTGGCTTTATGCCAGTGTGAGGCCCTACTGCTATGAGGCCAGATTGGCTAACAAGAAAGACAGCCACGAGGGCTGCCTTTCTTGCAATTTGTCTACTTTGTTTTGCGGACAATTTTGTTCTCTCTAGTTTTCTGGTCTGAAGTTTTCTGGATCTTGATTGTCATCGAGGTCACTGCCATCGTTGTAATCAGTCACTTTGTTATTGTCAGGATTGCCAGAACCACCTTGCTGACCTATTTGAGTAAGGCCTGGTAGGAATTCTAGATTGACGATTGGAGCGGTACCAACCAGCTTGCGCTCAGATAGAGTGGCAATTTCTTTGTTGATTTGCTCATCGGTTTTGTCTGGTTCAAGAATATGCACGAGGTCTTTGTAGAACAAAGTCTCTTTCTCTACTAGACCATGAGCAATCAAATCGAGTTCTTTTCTCTTGTCTTTGAGCAAGTTACGAACATTGGTTAAACAGTCATCAACTGTCTTCTTAATTTCAAGTTCGATTTCACGTTCTGTTTCGGGTGATGCTTTTTCCCATTTGCCGGGTACTGAATGTGCGACATCCGTGTTGAAGGCAAATGAGCCCATACCCCAACTTTTGATCATATTGCGAGCAATATCACCTACGTTGCGCAAGTCTTGAGAGACGCCGCTGGTAGTTGTTTCCATATATAGAGACTCGGCAACATAGCCACCTAACGAAACTTCGATGTCAACTAAGTAGTCTTGCTTGTTTGCGCCTGATACAAAGCGATCTTCTTTGTCAACAGACCACATATAACCAAGTGTGCGACCGGTAGGTACTACTGTCACCACTTGTATTCGTTCTTTTCTATTCCTGAAGTAAGAAACGATGGTGTGTCCGGCTTCGTGGTACGCCGTTTCAAACAGTTCTTTTACACCAATGTGTTGGCTGCGGCTCATGCCAAAGCTTACTCTCTGAATAGCACGGATAAGATCAGAGTGGGTTATTTCTGTTCGTCCTTCACGAATAGCCATAAGACCGGCTTCGTTAGCGATATTTGCTAAATCAGCTCCAGCCTGCATAAATGTCATTCTAGCAATTTCTAATACGTGTACATTCGATGAAACTTTGAACTTTTCTAAGTACTTGGTCAGAATTGCTTCTCTGCCTTCTAGGTTCGGCAGCGGCACATCGATGTGCCGATCAAATCGGCCTGGACGCAGCAGTGCACGGTCAAGTAGTTTCATATTGTTTGTCGCACCAATCGTTAAAATTTTGTGCTTACCAAAGCCATCCATTTCAACTAGAAGTGAGTTCAGTGTTTTGTTTGAGTCTTGAACGGCGCCACCGCCCATGTCGAAGCCACGTCTCCCACCGATTGCATCAATTTCATCGATGAATACGATAGCCGGTTTACCACTTCTTCTTGCTCTTTCGTAAACAGCCTTCACTCTATTGGAACCAACGCCAGCCCACATGGACTGGAAGTCTCCGCCTGATAACGAATAGAACTGAACGCCAGCTTCGTTGGCAATTGCCTTGGCGAGCATGGTTTTGCCAGTACCTGGTGGGCCTACTAGCAGTACCCCTTTGGTTGGCTTTAAGCCGAAGGCTTCAACGGCCTGCATATTTTTGAGCATAGCCACTACTTCAGCTGCTTCAGCTTTGGCTTCTTCTACACCCTTCAGGTCTTCTAGAGTTATCTCCAAATCAGGTACACGCGATAGGTTCATACCGGCCACATTGAGTTTGTGACCAGCTGTCACCATAACTTTGTCTATGGCTTCTTCCAGCTCTTCTTCTGTAACCTGACTCTTACCTTTGCGCACGGCTAAAATAGCAGCCTCATTGCAGGCTGCGGCGATATCAGCGCCCGAGAAGTTGAATGAGAGTTTACCTAGCTTCTCAAGATCTGGAAGCGAGGCGAGAGATATTTGCTTTAGATACTTCTCGAAAATGAGACTTCTCGATTTTGTATCCGGTACTCCGATGAAGACTTTGCGGTCAAATCGCCCGGAGCGATAGAATGCAGCGTCCAAATCATCTTCCATATTTGTGGCGCCAATGGTGATCACATTACTGCGACCAAGACCATCTAGCTCCACAAGCAGTTGATTAAGTGAATTGGTACGGATTGACCCCAGTGCACCACCCTTAGTGCCACCAATGGCGTCGATTTCATCTATAAATACGATTGCCGCTGGGCTTTGTCTGGCTTGGGTGTACAAGGCCTTTATTCGTTGCGCTCCAAAGCCCATACCATTGAGATAACTAGCTGATAGACCATAGAACGGCACGCCTGCTTCATTTGCTATGGCCTTAGCCATCATTGACTTGCCCACACCTGGTGGGCCGACCAGAAGTACACCCTTCGGTATTTTTGCGCCGATTTTGCGCAGGTCATCCCCTCGCTTGAGAAAGTCGACGATCTCGACGACTTCCTGCTTGATGTCATCAATACCAATGACGTCGGCGAATCTAACTGAGGGGTCGTGATTAACTAGTTCGACGCCAGAGTTAGTCAATGACCGCTCAAGGCCTACAGATACTCTGTCTAGAGCCTGCAGAATCATGTCGGTAGTGACTTTGTTCGGGTTGCCTGGACGGCGTGAAATCAATGCAGCTTCATTGATTACGTTTGCGATTTCGGCTGGTGAGTAATTGGCTGTGAGCATTGATACTTGGTCGTAGTCAATATTCTCATCGCAGGCGACTTTGCCTAGGTAATATTTGAAAAGATCTTTCCTTTCGTCTGGTGTTGGCATCTGGAAGTAGATTCGTCTATCCATGCGGCCTGCGCGCATAAGGGCTGGGTCAAGCATGGCATCATTATTGGTGGCACCAATAACCATGATCTTTGAACCAGAGAAGCCATCCATTTCAGTTAGCAAGCAATTGAGAGTCATGTTCATGTCGGCGATGCCACCGAAGCCCTGATCTTGGGAGCGCTTTGATCCCATTGATTCAATTTCGTCGATGAACAAAATGGCGCGGTCGTGAGCTTTCAATTTGCGGAACAATGTCTTCAGTTTGAGCACACCAAGGCCCATGAAGATACCAGCTACGCCACCACCGTCAATTACATAGAATGGCACACCGGCTTCGTTAGCAATGGCTCTGGCAAAAAGAGTTTTGCCAACGCCAGGGGGGCCAACAAAGAGCATTCCCTTTGGCACTTGGGCGCCAGAGTCTTCGTAGTGCTTGGCTTTTTGAATGATGTCGAGTACTTCGCGAATTTCTTGCTTGGCTTTGTCGTTGCCAGTCATTTCTTCGAGAGTTTTAGGGGCATTAGGGCTGATGGGTGACTCTTTGTATAGCCACTTAAACCAGCGTTTGCCAATGCTTTTTGGTGCTTTGCTGTCAGCTCTGGGAGGGAGCGGGAAGATCACCGAAAGCATTATGTAGAACTGAATGATAATGAAGAAGGCACCGTAAAGAACGGCCACCACGAGGGTTATCACTGAGTATTTGAGGAAGGCGGGCAGTGATGCAAACGGGTTCCAGTATTGGGCCGTGAAAATCAATCCAGCAGTCCAGAGTATAAGTAGTGTCCAACGAGCCCAGGTTTTCATGATTCTCCGCTTCTCCTAATTGTTGCCCATGCCAGGCGCATCAGCATCTCTGTTCTCATTTTTGTTGTTAACGTCGCCGATATAGCGCAGTTTGCGATATGAATCGACAATTTTTACTTCCGGTATCAAGCCTTCTCTGCGCTTCCAAACTCCAAGGCTAGAGCTAATTACATCAGCCACACCAGCGGGCATCCGACTGGGCGGAAACTTGTAGTTAACGAAGGTAGAAGAGAGAATCATCGCCACAAAGAAGGCGACAGCGTACTTGACCATAGTTTTTAATCCGTTGGCATATCTAATTCTTGCTTGACCCACTTGGTTAGCTCGGGCTGGGTCATTTCGCCTTTGATACCGTTGATTGCTTTGCCTTCTTTGAATAAGACGTATCCAGGTACACCTTGCACATCGTAGCGCTCAGTTAGGGTTTCGTTGCTATCCACGTCTACTTTTACTACCCGAACATAGCCTTGGGAGTCGGTGGCTAGCTTATTGACGATTGGGCTCATGGTCAGGCAGTGGGGGTCGTTTTGCTTATAGAACTCAACGAGCACTGGTAGCTGCGAGTCGAGTACCTCGCCTTGAAAGGTGCCAGCATTGACATCAGTGACCACATCAGCCACCGGAGCGTTGGCAAATGTCCAACCTGTCGGCGAAAGTGGATTGTCGAAGCCGGCGAGCGTGCAGCTCACCAAAAGGGCAATGACAAATCCTATAACCGCTTCTTTCATCTCCAACCTCGTTAGTTCGTTGTTGGGCCTCTAGACCGCAATACATATATATATTGGCATAGCCTTAGAAGTTTTACACATTCCCATTACGGAATCACAATAAGTGATTACCCTGATCTTGCCCTTCTGCCTCGATTATTGACTTTGGCTTAAAGCAAAACAGGGTGAGCAATGCCCACCCTGTTCTATTAGTTTCTGTCAGGCCTGGGCCCTAAGATCATTTACCGCGTTCTGGGATAGCCACAGCATCGATGATGTGGATAACGCCATTGTCGCAAGGAACGTCAGCGGTGGTGACGATACAGCCATCAACCACTACGGTGCCAGACTTGTTGTCAACCATCAAAGACTCACCCTGAACGGTCTTGAGTGAACGTTTGTCAGCTAGGTCAGCAGCAGAGTACTTGCCTTTGACTACGTGATACTTCAGTACTTCAGCCAAACGCTTAGGATCATTCATTAGACCTTCGCGATTTTCTTTGGTCATCTTGGCCCAACCAGCATTTGATGGAGCAAATACTGTGATTGGTCCGTGAATGCGAAGTAGGCCAACAGCGCCAGCTTTCTTCAAAGCAGTAACTGTGGTTGAGCACTCTGGGGTTTTCATGGCAACGTTAGCTGCATCATGGCTGTAGTAATGATGATGTCTGTGATGACGCTTGCTTTTGTGGGCGGAAGCCTCGGTGGTTGTGCCAACCAGGCCGATTCCGAGCAATAGCGCTGCTGAAAGAGCCACGCTAGTCTTGCTGCGGCGACTCCATGAGTAAAATTCCATTAGCTTCTCCTTTCAAATCCGCCGACTATCTCCGGCTGATGTATGTTCAAAAAACGGAAGAATGGGCTCTAAAACGTGCCCAACCTGCTCTAAACGTGCTGGATCTATACGTGTTGTTCAATTGCCTTGGCAAGTGTAGATTTTGGCACTGCGCCAACTACCTCTTCACATACCTGTCCAGCTTTGAACAGGAAAAGGCTTGGAATGCCACGAATCTTATATGCATGGGCGGTTTTGGGGTTTTCGTCTGTATTCAGTTTGACTACTTTGAGTCTTCCCTCGTACTCCTTAGAAAGGTCCTCAACTACAGGGGCTACGGCCTTGCATGGTCCACACCAAGGAGCCCAGAAGTCGACGAGAACTGGAATATCAGCTTTCAACACTTCCTGTTCGAAGGTGGAATCGGTAACGTTTGCAACGGACATTTCTAAACAGGACCTCCTCTGAATCAGAGCACTAAATAGATTTTTGAAGCTGGTGAGCCATCAAAAAGATTATAGTGACTGTGAAGTAGTTTCCCACATATTGCGAGAATGCCTAGCCCACCCTTGCCTAGTCAAGAGCCCTTAAAAGGGTCTGTGTAAGACCGTTAACCTTAAGCAAATTCGGCATCTCAGGATTGTTATTGGCTCTTGTAAAAACGAGGTTAGACTTTACACTTAAGAGCAAACCAAGCTCGGTTTTGTTTTCTTTGAGTTTCTGGGGACCATATTGAATCTTCTAGACCGCATCTTATATAGGTGGCTATTTCGCAGTTTGGCTAACCAACTGCTCATAACTTACCTTTTGGTGATTACTATCGCCCTGGCGGCTGTTAGTTTTTGGGCCCTGGTGGCGATTCGCAAAGAGTCTTTGACTGACTTGCAGAATACCCTTGAGGTCGAAGCTGTTAACTTGGGTTTGGAAATTGACAATGACCTGGAGTTAGATTCGCCTAAGGCACGAAAACGTATTCAATCGGCTGTCGATCGTCGTGCCACTAGACTTGGTGTCGCAATCGTCGTAGTCGATAAAGATGGTCGGCTCTTAGCTGACTCATCAGAACCCGGACCGGTTGAGAACTTGTCTAAAGAACAGGAAATCAATGAAGCTCTTGCTGGTGTTATTTCCAAGACAACCAGAAGCGATCCTGACAGCTTGAAAAACTGGATGTATGTAGCTTGCCCTGTGCGTTCTTCCGGTACTACCACTGGGGTAATTCGAGTAGGCGTGCCTTTGACCGAAATTGAGAGAAGATTGAAGAAAGACCTTTTCGTCTTCCTTGAGATTATTTTGGCTACTGGTGTAGTTACTGTACTCATCAGCCTCTGGCTGGCTCGTAGAGTAAATAGACCCGTGCGTGAAATGAGCGCTCTGGCGAAGCAGATTTCTATCTCTGGTGACTTTTCAGCCTTCTTGCCTGTACGCCGCCGTGATGAAATTGGTGAGCTCTGTTTGTCGTTTAATCAGATGATCGGCCGTTTGCGCGAGCAAGAGCGAGTGCGCCAAGAGTTTATTTCTAATGCATCCCACGAACTAAAAACACCAACTATGGCTATTGGTTCGGTGGTGGAAGCATTGCAGGCTGGTGCTGCTGAAGATCCGAAGCTACGGGTGCAGTTTCTTGGTTCATTGGAGCGGTTAGTAGATCGGCAGACCAATTTAATTCAAGACTTGCTAGATATTTCCAAGCTTGATAGCGGCAGTGAGACTAACTGGCAGAGCGAGGTCAATATTTCGCAGGTGATCAGTGATGCTGTTGATCAAGTCAGGCCACAGGCCGAAAAGAAAGAGTTGGCTATTTCAACCCAGATTACCCTTGAGAGTGGTGGTCAAGACTTGGTGCTTGTAGGCAATGCCAACCAATTGCAAAGAGCCTTGCTCAACATTCTTACTAATGCGGTGAAATACACTCCAGCCAATGGTTTTATTAACATAAATGTGCGCAGTATGGGGGGCGAACGGTTAGAGATTCGCATCCAAGATAGTGGTGGCGGCATTGATCCAGCTGATTTACCGAGAATTTTCGAGCGCTTTTATCG